>JAIDSM010000137.1 GCA_029061225.1 Muribaculaceae bacterium | reverse complement strand
TTTGTTTATACTAGACTGGGCGCGGCTTCCGAAATTCCCCACGCCGCTCCCGTAAATGAACAGTCTGACTCCGCTGAATATACCCGCTACCTCGAACTTGCAGACTCAGCAAAATACTTTATCGGTAAGGAAGACTGGAGCGAGGCGGCAAGATGCACACGAGAAGCTCTACGAATTGATCCCGGGAATGTCGGTAACATTATGCTTTTTAATAATCTTGGATTGGCTGCCGGAATGGAAGGGAAAATCGGAGAAGCAATGCAATGTTTCGACATCGCCCTTTCAAGAGCGCCGAAGAGTATCCCGGTGTTGACTTCGAAAGCTAAAATCCAGATTAAAGCCTCTGATGCAGAGGGGGCAATGGAAACTCTCAATTCAATCTTAGAGCTTGATAGTGTAGCTGAATGGCCTTTACAGACAAGAGGACTCCTACGTATGCGCAGCGGCGACTACAAAGGAGCCTTCAATGACTTTTCAAGCCTTACCAAACACTTCCCTGACAACACTTGGGGACCGGGTGGGCTCGCCAAATGCATGGAAATACAGGGCTACCTTTCAGAAGCAGCCGGATATTATTCCGATGCCATAAAGCGTACGTTACCTGACGATGAAGACCGCGTGGAGTTTCAGTTGGGGTTGATAGAAAACCTCGGTCACACCGGCAAACTGACTGAGGCACTTGACACGGCTAAGGAAGCCATCTCCGAGCATCCACATGACGGAAGACTCTATCTTTTGAGAGGCTGGATCAAGAAACTCCTACTTATCTACAGGGAGGCTGAAGCTGATAAAAAACTTGCGATTGATTACGGTGTTGACTATCAAACCGTTGAACGGTTTTTCCCGGAAAAACGCTAAAAAAGATATTGACACCACTTTTCGACATCGGATTTTTTTATTAATTTTGCAATCGCAAACAGGGGAAAATTGGTTTTGCAAACACCCAAGGCAGAACTTATGCTCCTCCTAAGACAAACACCTTATCATTCATAGACGACATGGACATACTACCACTTCATATTGAATATCTGCTTACACGCCATGACTGCGTCATTGTGCCTGGACTCGGAGCTTTCATCGCAACCGAAACTGAAGCATTTATTGATTTTGAAAATGGTGTGATACGTCCTCGTCGTAGAGAGATAAGCTTCAATAGCAGTGTGGTGACCGACGATGGACTCCTCACCCACTCCATCGCCAGGCATGAAGAAATTTCTTATGAGGAAGCACGCAGAATTGTAGCAACCCTCATAGAAAGGATGGTTTCTGACTTGAACGGTGAAGGTGAAACTTCTGTTGGAATGGTAGGTCGACTTCTTAAAGATTCAGAGGGATTGATCAGTTTTCAGCCCAGACAATCATCAGCTGTATCTGACCTGCTTCCAAATGTAAAGCTTGCTGAAAAGATTTCGTCTGCGGCTTCAGCTATTGAAGAATTAGTTACTCCTGCAGATGAAAATCAGGAAAACCAATCTGAAGGATTCCGTACTATCCACGTTCCTTCCGATAGATATGTGTTCACGATCAGCAAACGGGCTGTGCATGCTGCCGCTATGCTTATCACCATTCTGACAATTGGACTCTCTCTCATGATTCCAATAAACCATGACAACGAGCAAAAGGCTTCTGTGATTTCAATAGAAGGATTTTTCCACCACAAGGTAAGTCCTAACGTATTTATGAGGTCTGAGCCTAATAACGCAGAAAATGAAGCAACCGACTCCATATCTTCAACCGAGCCTGTTTCAATGCTTTAAGAGGAAACAAGGACTTAGGCGCCGAAAAAAGAGTTAAAAAAAACTTCAAAAAAATTTGCACAGTTAAGAAAAAAGTATTAACTTTGCATCGCAAAAACGGGGGACACCCCACCAACAATGCGAAAATAGCTCAGTTGGTAGAGCACGACCTTGCCAAGGTCGGGGTCGCGGGTTCGAGTCCCGTTTTTCGCT
>JAIDSM010000136.1 GCA_029061225.1 Muribaculaceae bacterium | reverse complement strand
ATACTCATATTTTCGACCTGTCGTCTTCTCCACGACAACGTCTCAAACCCCTTACTAGCATAATACAACCTCAAGTGATCATCAGCCGGAATGAGAAACGTCATTTCATATCCGCGACTCTTGGCAGCATTTTCAGCCTCCTCCATAAGGCTGCCCATGATTCCTTTCCTCCTCCAGTCAGGATGAGTTGCAAGGCCGCAAAGATACATTCCCCTTATCTGCTTTTTCCCCTCTTTCGTGAGAATCTGAAATTCATAATCGACACATAAGAGCGCGGCGATTATGCGATTCTCATGGTATTTGACGAAACTGTTATCAAGGGAAAAATAATTATCGAAGACGAGTCTTATGTATCTGTCGGAGTCATGGAAAGTATCTTTCCATAGCTTCATCATGTCTCGTCTTCTTTCTTCGTAAAGAATAATATCGTCCATCACAGCAGTAGAAATGCTCCTAAATCTGAATCTTTCTCTACAAGGCATTCCGACGGCAGACCTCTCACAAATCTCGCAATTCCTTCAAGGGTATTGACGCTTACAGAGAGCAACCAGGGATATTCTTTATGATTGGTCTGGGTCAATACAGATTCAGCACCGGGATATTCCTCCTGAAGAAGGAGAGCTCCATAGTTGGTCAGTCTTACCTGAATGTCGTAAGTTGGTTTGGAAGGATCAAAGACAAAGCCGAAAAGATCAGGCCTGAGATCGCGTTTTGAACTGCTGCTTTGCGTGCAGTTCTTGTCGAGTATTCTGGCGTCTTTCCATCTAAGTGTCTTGAAGAGTCTGACATCTTTTATAGTGGTGTCATAGCCCAGAATACACTTTGATTCCGGGAATACCTGAAACACCTCGATTTCATGATCCTTAACTCCGCTACGGGAGGTATATTCTTTAAGGAGCACACGTTTTTTGGAGTTTCGGGCCTCATAGATCGCGGCCATTCCGACGCCCTCCTTATCGCCGGCAAGATGGTATTTTTTCAGTAGTGTCTGGTCTCTTACTGTATGACTCATAGGCACGGTAGCCCCGCTTGTACGAATATATGATTCCTGTATTTCCTCCGGACGTATGCAATCAGGATGGAACTGCACCATATCGCCACGATAGCTGTCAACGTGTATACGCAATATTTCCTGACCCTCATTGTTGGTCTCAATGTTATAGGTGATATTCGCAGTTGTGACGCTCTTTTTCTGAGCCCTTGATTTGTAAGCGATGAAGGCGTTGTCGATGATATTTTTTAGGTATGTCCTGTATCGGTCAGAATTTGCTTCAAGAATCCTGCGGTCCTCATACAAAAGTTCGATATCTCGCTGAATACCCGAAGCGATGCCGTTGTCACGAACTCCCAGTAGCAACTCTCCTCCTGTAGTCGAGTTCAGGAACCCGCATATGGTCTTTAAAATAGCCCATTTCTGCGTATCCGGTTCATACTCGGCGTTTCCCTTAAGTTTGTTTTTCGGAGGGCATACGGCTGAAGTCTTGAATTCAAGGGTATCGCTCTCCACTCCGTAATATGTGGTGAGATCAGGGCTTCTATATTGATCGTCTACGTCGAGCACTTTGGCAAGCTCAAGTTTGATCCTCGCGATCTCCCTATCGTCAATCTTTCCTATCAGGCGATTGGAAGCATCAATAAGTCCGTCTACCGTGTCTTCTATATTTTCTTTCGATAGATTACGGTCGGAAGCATAACCAATCTCGGGCTCTTTGTAAGTGCGTATCTTCTCAATAATCCTCTTATGCTTCTCCACCTCGGGAATACCTTCAAGAGTGGGATAATGAGACAGCGATATGGACATCGGGGAGGCTCCTCCTACAAATCTGGCAACCTCTATCTGGTATTCCAGCTCATGCCTTATATAAGCACTCATCGCATAATCACCTGCAGCAATTGAAAACATTAATGCCGCCTGCAGACAAGTGAGTCGCGGCATGGTGTCGGAGAGAAGGTTTTGATGGCTCACGAGAATATTGCTAAGAATAATGACACCCTCTGCGTCAGTCTCGTCGATGCTGCTCAGCGAATCAAGTTCCGGGACGTTTTCCTGACAATATTTCAGAAATTTCGAGAAAAGGAAATCGAATACATCGTGCTCATACGATGCCATGTCTTCTTCAGGATCCTCATCTCCGTCAAGCAATGTCGTACCCGCGAATTCTCCGTTGACCAATACCTTACCGTTCATATTCTTAATGCTTATCACCCTTACTTCAAGTGGTATATGCTGATCCTTTGCATAGAGTACATCGTCGGTGTTGTATTTATTTATTACGTTGACGATCACTCCTTCGTCTGTAAGCCACTGAGTTCCTACCGAATAATCACAAAGATAGACAGCCGGAAGTGTTTCTCCAAGCAAAAGGTTGGCGTATTCATCATAGAATTGTGAGAATCCTCCGTTGAGAGTGAAGCAGAATTCGGAATCATTAGGAGTATATTCGACAAGCAGAATCATTCCGATCCTGAATAAGGGTGTCAGATGGTTTACGTTGAAATACCTAAGACATTCACCGAGATTGATATTGACTTTGCCTTTGATTTTCTCATATTCCGGATGTATGGTCTCCGCCTCTATCTTAACGCCATAATTGGATTTCACAACGATAGGAATAATGGATCCGGATGCATATTTTTTCTTAGTCTCGGTCTGCCCCGTCTTCACCCCTCCCTGAGCCCTGGTCATGAATGTCATTCCTTCCGCGACATCCTCGATAGTGACGGGACTCTTCATATGGTCGCTTTTGGGCAAAAGAATATTTATGTTCTGGCCTATTTTCAGATAAGGCGTAAGGTTGGAGTTTCCATTTAGAAACTCTCTTTTATTGACCGGTGCGGCCAAGACGGAGTCTTTCGTGAAGATGACGGTTCCTTTCCCTTCAAAAAGACACTCTGAGCCTTTTTCCACTATGAATTTCGTATTGGATATATGATGGAGAAGACTTATCGGCTTGAAAGATAATTCATCTTCAATATCATCCCATTTCACTCCGAGAATTTTGACGGGTGACTTTCTTATACAGTTGACCGTGACATATATAAGTTCGTCCACTATATCTGTATGTGGCATCTTGCCGGCCACGACCAGCATGTTAAGAAGTCTTGCCAGAAGTTTATGACTGTCTTTTCCAATCTTCTGCATGGCAATGATAGCCGCTGCAATTATGCGGTAGGCTAGAATATCCTCAACTACTATATCTGAACCTTTAAGTAAATCAGAACCCTTAAGCTTAAATTTATGACTGGAAATGAAAGAACTGGTAACGGAGTATTCCGTTAATTCTTCTGCAAGTTCCGCAAGATATTTACATGTAGTTAAAAACTCACCGTTGCCATCTTTCGTACCGTCATACCGGTAGGCTCTAAGATAAGTAAGAAGCTTTTCAAAGTTCTCGATGATGTATTCTTTTCTGATCTCAAGCCAAAATTCAGGCTGTATTGTTCTATAGTCTGCCATTTTTATAATATATTTATTATTAAATATTTAAAAAGAAGGAGAGAGGAAGGGCAATATATTGATTTTATCACTTAAGTCTAAGGAATGAATATCCAAATCGTTCTACCGCTGATTTTTCAAGGTCTTCCCTGAATTCCGGGGATGCAATCGATATCAGGAGTTTTGCTCGTTGTGCAAGATCCTTTCCACGAAGGTCTACAGCCCCGTATTCGGTCACTATATAGTTAGTCTGAAAGCGTGTTGTCACGACCCCCGCACCCTCTGTCAATACAGGTTTGATCTTGTTGACGCCTTTGGCCGTCTTCGAAAGCATAGCTAAGAAAGACAATCCACCTTCCGACAATTGCGAACCATATACAAAGTCGTGCTGGCCTCCGATACCGGAGAAGATCTTCGTGCCGATAGAGTCTGCGCAAATCTGACCAGTAAGATCGATTTCCAGGCAGGAGTTTATGCTTACAACCTTAGGATTCTGAGCAATTATGTAAGGATTGTTGGTCCAGGCCACATCCTTGAATATGATATCCTTATTACCGTCCATATAATCGTAGAGCCTTCTTGATCCGAGAGCAAGAGATGCCACCGATTTCCCAGTCATAACCTTTTTTTGGCTATTGTCAATGATTCCGTTCTCAAGCAAAGGAAGCACACCATCTGTCATGGCCTCTGTGTGAAGACCAAGATGCTTGTGACCGCCGAGAGCCCGGATCACTGCGTTAGGGATACCTCCAACTCCAATCTGTAGAGTCGCCCCATCGGGTATTAGCTCGGCGATATAATTTCCGATCTTTATCTCATCTTCGGTAGGAGTAGCTGTAGGAACTTCCACGAGTGGATCTTCTACCATTACAGCGGCTGCAAGGTCGTCGATGTGCATGACCGGGTCACCATAACTGAACGGCATATGCGGATTGATCTGCGCGATGACTCTATCTGCGCACTCTGCAGCTGCGGTGGCAAGGTCAGCCGACACTCCGAAACTTACCAATCCCTCTTCATTGGGAAGAGAGCAGTTAAGCAGGGCAACATCAACACGGCAGGTCCCGTCGCGCATCAAAGCAGGGACTTCTCCCAAAAAACGGGGTATCGTGCTTCCGTATCCTTCCTGAATCCAACGCCTGACACCATTTGATACGAAAAAACTCTCAACGTTGAAGGCTCCCAGATACTCTTTTTTGCAGTAGGGAGCCTCTCCTTTACAAACAGCGAATGCTGAGTATAGGGTCACATCTTTGAGTTCATTTCCTCTTTCTGCTAAAGCGCGACAAAGCACCTCCGGAGTGGAGGTGCTGCCTTGTATGTATACGTGATCGCCGTTTTCAATAAGCCTTACCGCCTCTTCTGCGGTCATGTAGCGTGGGTTAATGTTCATTATTAAAAGCCTTTAACCGTTGATTTAGTGTTTCGAAATCCTTATCTTCAGAAAGTGTAGAGACACATATCCTCACACCTTCCTGTTCAGAGCCCGTAGATGAAAGCGTTATTGCTGACACACCGTGTCTCATAAGGTCTTGCTGCAGGGTCTTGCCGTCGATATCTTTATATCCGACCGTAAAGAAGAAGCCATCAGATATCGGACGATCCCCGTCCATTTCATAGACAATATGGAAACCGTTGTCTAAAAAACACTTCTTCATGATTTCAGCACGACGTCCATATTCCGAGGTGTCTTTCACGAAATTCAGTTTTCCTTCGCATGCCGCATCCATCATAGCGGCAAGTGCGTGCTGAGCGGAGTGGGACGTCCCTGAGCTTGCTGTATATAAAACCCCGAAAACATAAGCGTCACCGAAAGCCGGCATCTCATAGAAGTCGGTGAAGAACTTATATTTACGGTCGTAGACTTCCTCGCTCATTGCCACTATCGCTATTCGCTGACCGGCATAACTGAATATCTTCGATCCCGATACGAGCATTATGAAATTGTCGGTGTATTTACCTACGCTCGGGATGTATGGAGCCTCGAAAGGATGGCTGAAGTCTGTACGGAAATCCATTCCGAGATAAGCGACATCCTCGATTACTATCGCGTCATGCTTAGTAGCCATACGGCCTATGATCTCAAGCTCCTCCTCGGTCAGGTTTATCCATGCAGGATTGTTAGGATTAGAGAAGAGCATGGCCGTGATATTCGCCTTGGATAGAATCTCCTCAAGTTTGGCCTCCAAGGCCTTGCCTCTATAATTGTAGATATCAAACTGTTCGATTCCAAGTCCGAGTACTTTAGCCTGATGTCTTTGGGCAGGGAACCCGGGATTAAAGAAAAGAATAGTGTCTTTTCCGGGAAGTCTCTGGCTCAGAAGAAGCTGGAGAGTGAAACTCGCCTGCATTGATCCTACTGTCGGCACGATTGCCTTCTCCGGGATATCGATATCCATGAAAGCCTTAACGAATCGTGCTCCCGCTTTCTTAAGTTCAGGTATACCGTTGATGGCGGGATACTTGTTGGCCACTCCTGAGCGAAGGGCCTCGATTTCCGCCTCTATTCCGATCTCTGATGAGGGGAGTCCGGGATTGCCGAGTTCGAGATGCACGAATTTTTCCTCAGCCTCCTTTTCAAGTGCGCTTGAAAGTGCCACTATCTGCCTGATTGTGGCCGTCGATATGTCGAGTATTCCAAGCCGGGCGGCCGTTCGGTCAAGTATCTCTTGAGATATAGGAAACATAACAATATCTTTAATTACTTAGTAATAAATGAATCAGCTTTCTCACGTCCTGCACGGAAAGCCTTTATGTTGGCCTCTACTATCGCTTCTCCTTTGCTTGAGAATACACTTCTGATCGCATCCTCTATCTTATCGGACGTTATCTCGATGAAGTGCGAGGCAGCCCCGAGAAGCACCATATTGCTCGATCTTGGAGATGCGACCTCCTTTGCCATCTCTTCCATATCAAAGGCTATCAGGTTGCCTCCTTTTGAAAGTTCTTTCTCTATCTCCTCCATATCCGGATAGTCGGGAATATTTACGAATGGTGCCGTAGAAGTCACGATCCAACCTTCCGGAGAAAGAGTTGGAAGATATCGGAGAGCCTCCATGGGTTCGAGGCTTACGATGAGATCGGCTTTACCGGCGGGAATAAGGTCGGAATGAATCGGGGACGAGGATATACGGAGATTTGACTGCACATCCCCTCCTCGCTGGCTCATGCCGTGCACTTCAGCCTGTTTGATATTGAGACCTTCCTTAAGGGCGGCCACTCCGAGGATAGTAGCAACGCTAAGTATACCCTGGCCTCCTACGCCTGCAAGTACTATATCTGTTTTCACTGTATGTTCTTGTTCAATTCTTGTTTGAAATAAGTCAGCACTCTCCTATTATTCAGTCGTTTTCGGACCTCTGTGGGCTCCATGTCGGCGAGCTGTCTGGATGCATTCCCTTCTTGAAACAACCACCGACAGGCCTTTATGGTCAATCGCATTCTTAAAGAGTTCGACCATTTCGTCATGGTTTTTCGGCAGCGAGTCGATAGTATGTAGGTTTTCCTGCTTTACTCCCAGACCAAGGCATATGTCTTCAATTTTTCCTGTTCCCTGAGAGTCCTGACCACCTGTCATTCCTGTGGTGAGATTATCCGAGATAATCACGAGGATATTGCTGTCTTCATTCACTGCGTCAAGAAGTCCTGACAGCCCAGAATGAGTGAATGTTGAATCTCCGATTACTGCGACGGAAGGATGTACTCCTGCTTCTGAAGCTCCCTTTGCCATAGTGATGGACGCTCCCATATCGAGCACAGTGTGCAAGGCCTTGAAAGGAGCGAGATATCCGAGTGTGTAGCATCCGATATCGCCGAAAACCCTTGCATCCTTATATCCGGCAAGCGAATCGTTGAGTGCCTGAAACACGTCGCGGTGTCCACAACCCTTGCAGAGCGATGGCGGACGGGCGACCGTAATGTCGCATGCCTCCCTTATTTCTCCAGCCCTGAGCGAGTCTAACTCCGGACGCAGCTTAATCAGACATTCCAGGATGTGGTCGGGATTGAGTTCGCCAGTGCGGACCAGGTTGCCGTCAAGTTTTCCGTATATTTTCTTGCCGGAGTCAAGAATTCCTCTCAAAGCTTTCTCGATGAAGGGTTGGCCTTCTTCTATGACAAGGAGTTCCTTGCACTCTTCAGCAAGTCCATGAATCATTACTTTAGGCAAGGGATACTGCGAAATCTTGACAGTCGGGAATGGACAACCATCCGGGAAAACCTCATTGAGATAGTTGGCCGCTATACCACTGACGATGATTCCGAGAGAATGATCTGACCCCGGTGTATAGACATTGTAGGGTGAGGTTTCGGATGCCATCTCCAGTTTGTCGTAAATTTTGATAAGTTCTTTATAACGCACCCTGGAATTGCCGGGCATGAGCACCCACCTACGCCCGTCAGAGGGAAAATGAATCTCATTTTCAGGAAGGGCCTTAGTCTCGACATTTACAGTTGCTCTTGAATGACTGAGTCGTGTCACCAATCTGAAGATGACCGGTATTTCATATTTTTCCGAAAGCTTGAATCCATATTCCGCCATGTCATAGGCTTCCTGCTGATTTGATGGTTCAAGCACAGGAATGAAAGCGAATTCTCCATAGAAGCGGGAATCCTGCTCATTTTGTGAAGAATGCATCGAAGGATCATCCGCCACTGCCACCAGCAGACCGCCGTTAGCTCCTGTCATCCCGGAATTCACAAACGCATCAGCACATGCATTGAGGCCAACATGTTTCATAGTGACTATCGAACGCTTTCCTGCATAAGACATTCCCAACGCCTCTTCATATGCGGTCTTTTCGTTGCTCGACCAATGAGAGTGGATGTGTCTTTCCTTAGCTGTAGGATTGGCTTGAACAAATTCCATGATTTCTGTAGAGGGAGTGCCTGGATATCCGTAAGCACCGCTCATCCCTGCATTGACAGCACCCAATGCAAAGGCCTCGTCACCTAAAAGGAGTTTAGTTATCTTCATGTATTAGGTCAAATTGATAGTGGTTAGAGAATGTTGTCAGCTATTGCTGACCTTCTATGTTGCAAATATACAAAAAAAATCCCATTCTATCAAGTAATATGCCCTATAACATAAAAAAATCCTAACCCGACTCCAACGGGTTAGGATTAATTTTATTATTCTTGTCGTTTTAATTCGAATGAGCTGGCCGATAACCACGATCCATCCCATGTCTGGTCTGGTGTAACATTAGTGATACCATATCGTATAATACTGTCCGGTCCTACGATGATATCTTCTATTACTATGTCAGACCACCCGTAGCCTTGTGAATTATTGACTTTTGATAGATGACTTAGATAATGCCTGTTTGGAAGAAGCTTCGCTGTATCGGCGCTCAAGGTTATACCGGCATTTTTCCAGATGCTTCCTCCCTTGTTTCCGCATACTGGTATCGGACGGCTATATCTTCTTCCTTGACCGTCGAACGCGAATATTTCAGCCCCGTTACCGTTAGTCCTCCCTTTAGCCTCAAGTCTGTATTTTCCCGGAGCCACTTTCTGGGTTCGTTCAATTTCATATTCCATATCCAACCCATCGTTCTCCCTTCCTGCATCAAAATAAACGATGCCCTTGTCTCCTGTGTAATACTCTCCTTTATTCGTATAATTGCGAATATTTCTCTCTTTTAAGATAACCCATCCGGCATCCGTCAGTTGTTCTTTTTGTCTTTTCATGGCATTATCGCTAAATTCTTCTTTGGCAGCCTTACGCATCACATAATTGTGATATCCTACGGCATTCCCAGTGATTTTTGTAGAGGATGCAGTGCATACTGTAATTGAAATCAACCATAATATCATGCATAGTATCCTGAGCGTTGTGCTCATAGGTTTCACTCTTCCGAGTATTTTGAAGGCGAAATGAACAGTAAGATAAAGAGTCAATAATATAAAAGTCAAGAAACTGAGGATTGCTGTCCAGATGAGCCAGCTTGGATTGCTGTCAAATATGATTATAATGGGAAAGTCTTCTCCGAAAATGTCGCGCGAAGAAGTCCATGGATATGATAGACCGCCAATGATACCCAAGAATATAGCTACGAAGGCTCCCACACATGAGATAAGTATTAGCACACCCAAAGTATAAGATATCCATTTAATGACAGCAATTAATCCCGTTGCAAGACGTCCATCTTTATCAATTCTCTCATTATTTGAGAAAAGTTCCCGTGTTGAAGTTAGAAATTCATTACACATTGTCGATATGTTGACTCTTTCTCCCCTCATCTGGAGTCGTTCAGCAGGATTCGAAGCCAATGGTATCGAAGCCCAGCATATGAAATATGTGCATACAAGCAGTAGAATTAAAGGCAAGGTTTTCGGCATGTTTACGAATAACCCGAATATGATAATTATATAGGATAATCGTAACCAAAGAGCATTTATTCCGAGATAACATCCGAATCCACCGAAAACACCTCCGAGGAATTTATGATCGGGATCTCTGAAAAGTTTTTTCTTAGGTACTTCATTAGGTATTGGTGTAACCATCGGCTCGATTATTTCCGCGTCTTCTTCGATAAACTGCTCAGGTTTGCCTATTCGATTGATGATATCTTCGACATGCACGATACTTATGGCTTCCGTTCCTTTTTGCCTGAGTTCAGACATGAGTTCAGCTATACGTCCCTCTATATCGTCAGCTATTTCCTTACCGTCGGTCTGTCGGGAAAAGTAATCCCTCATATTTGTGATATATGCGTTAAGCATAGCGTAGGCATCCTCATCCATAGGATAGAGAGAACCGAATATGTTGACTGTTATGTTTCTTTTCATAAGTTAATCTGTTGTGTTGAATGATTTAATAATGTTGATTGAATTAGCCAGGTCGCACCATACTTCATCAAGCTGCCGAAGGAATTCTTCTCCTTCTTGTGTAAGAGCGTAATACTTCCGTGGTGGTCCCTGCGTTGATTCCCTCCACTCATAACAGAGGAGGCCGTCTTTCTTAAGCCTTGTGAGAAGTGGGTAGAGCGTCCCCTCCACTACTATCAGTTCGGCTTCTTTAAGTCGGGAGATGATATCGCTCGTGTAGCATGCCTCTTTGCGCAGGAGAAGCATCACGCAGTATTCAAGCATCCCCTTCCTCATCTGGGATTTAGCGTTTTCGATGTTCATCGTTTATATATTTACGGATGATTATATTTTCATACCGCAAAATTAATAAAAAATATAGTACTATGCAATACATAGTACTATATTTTTATTTAGATTTTGACTTTGTTTTAGTAATGCAATTTGTTAATAATTGATTCACAATACATTAATAAAGATAAAAATGATAGTAAGCTTTGTTTTTTTGCAAAAAAATCCCGGAATCTTTTTTTGATTCCGGGATTTTGACGCTAAATAAGAGGATTTATCGTATGAACAGCAGTTCCCGATACTTCGGAAGCGGCCAGATCTCATTATCGACCATCAATTCGAGTGCATCGATATTCTTTCTGATCTCTTCCATAGCCGGTACGATATCGTCATGGTATGCGATTGCCTTGCTGCGCTCATCTGGCATACGGTTTGCCTTATGCCTCTTGTTCACCATATCTTCTACCCCCTTCCGGATAGCTGCGATATAGTCGGCCATCTGCTCGATAGCTTCAAGGTCGTTAGCCGCAATCTTTTCCATTTTCTCGCCTTTGAAAAGCTCCTTTATCTTGTATACGTTGTCCAGAAGCACGCTCTGGTAGCGAGTAGCTGCAGGAATTATATGATTGATGGCGAGATCTCCGAGCACACGACTCTCTATCTGCACCTTCTTGCTATACATCTCCCACTTAACCTCATTACGTGCCTCAACTTCCTTGGGCGTAAGCACTCCTGTGCGCTTGAACATCTCAAGGGATTCAGGACGTGTGTAGGCATCATACATGAGAGGTGCGCTTGACTCCACATCAAGACCTCTTTCAGCTGCTTCTTTCTTCCATTCCTCGCTATAGCCGTTGCCGTCGAAATGAATGGCTTTAGAGTCTATAACGAGCTGGCGCATCTCCTTGAAAATAGCCTGGTTAAGCTGTTCGCCGTTGGCAACGCGGGCATCCACCTTATCGGCAAACTGATTCAGCTGGTCGGCAACTGCAGCATTGAGAGCGATGAGTGCAGATGCACAGTTTGCTGTGCTTCCCACGGCACGATACTCGAATCGATTACCGGTAAAGGCAAACGGACTTGTACGGTTACGGTCGGTGTTGTCGATCATGAGCTCGGGAATCTGAGCTATATCGAGATTTACTTTTCCTTTCCCGTTGAGGTTGATGACAGCGTCTTCTTCAGTTGCTTCCACCGAGTCCAGAATCTGACTAAGCTGACTGCCGAGGAACATCGAAATTATGGCCGGAGGTGCCTCGTTGGCTCCAAGACGGTGAGCGTTTGTAGCCGTCATGATCGATGCCTTCATCAGGGCGTTATGTTTGTGCACTGCTGCCATTACGTTCGCTACGAATGTAATGAACTGAAGGTTCTGCTCAGGTGTCTTGCCGGGAGCGAACAGAAGCACACCAGTGTCTGTGCCAAGGCTCCAGTTGTTATGCTTTCCCGATCCGTTGATTCCGGCGAAAGGTTTCTCATGCAGAAGCACGCGGAAGTTATGTTTGCGTGCCACTTCCGTCATAAGGCTCATGAGCAGCTGGTTGTGATCATTGGCAAGGTTTGCTTCCTCAAAGATTGGAGCAAGCTCAAACTGATTGGGTGCTACCTCGTTATGACGAGTTTTCGCAGGGATGCCGAGCTTATGGCATTCAGTCTCAAGGTCAAGCATGAAGGCCGCTACCCGCATCGGAATCGATCCGAAATAATGGTCTTCGAGCTGCTGGTTTTTGGCAGATTCATGTCCCATCAATGTTCGGCCGGTCATCACGAGATCAGGACGAGCTGCATATAAAGCCTCGTCGACTAAAAAATATTCCTGCTCCCAGCCGAGGTATGATTTAACGTGCTTTACATTATCATCGAAATAGCGGGCAACCCTTGTAGCGGCCTTATCTACTGAGTTAAGTGCCTTCAGTAGCGGAGTCTTATAATCAAGGCTCTCGCCGGTATACGAGATGAACACCGTCGGAATACATAGAGTATCACCGATTATGAAGGCCGGAGATGAAATATCCCAAGCAGAGTATCCGCGGGCTTCGAATGTGTTGCGGATGCCTCCGTTTGGGAATGAAGATGCGTCAGGTTCCTGTTGCACAAGTAGTTTGCCGGTGAACTCAGAGACCACTCCTCCTTCGCCGTTGTGGTCGATAAATGAGTCGTGCTTCTCGGCGGTACCTCCGGTCAGAGGATGAAACCAGTGGGTATAGTGGCGGGCGCCGTTTTCGATAGCCCATCGCTTCATACCCTCAGCCACACTGTCGGCCAATGATAGACTGAGCGGCTTTTTGTTGTCGATAGCGTCTACGAGTGCTTGGTAGGTTGATTGCGGAAGGTATTCAAACATCTTCTGGCGGTTGAACACCTGCTTAGCGTAGTATTTCTCCACACTTTCTTCTGGAAGCTTAACTTCAACCGGCTTGCGGGATGATGCTTCCTCTACGCTTTTAAACCTTAAATCAGACATCTTTTATTAGTATTAAGTTATATCCGGATTGTTCCGGAGTTTTATTACCTGTTAGATTCTTGTGCGTTTCTCAAAGCATTGATGGGAACTCCTTGCGGTTTTCCTAATGCAAAATTATATAAAAATATTGAAACCTCAAAAAAATAAATAAAAAAAACGGCAACAATCTTTCGGATTGTTGCCGTTGAATTAGCTAATCTACAAACAATCAATAGGTGTAAGCCTTCATCTGCTCCGGCTTGAAGTTGGAGATGAAGTCGGCATGCTTGGTGCATTCAGCCTGGCCGTACTTGACATATACTTCAAGCGACTTGTCGAAAGCTTCGTCGCGTCCTGCTTCTTCAAGAAGAAGGCATCCCATAACAGTGTGTCCGGCCATCTCCACGAGCCTGCGCGCCATGAAGTCAGTATAAGCCTGATTCTTCACTTCAAGAACATTCTTCACTGCAGCTTCGTATTGCTCTGTCATTTCATCGAGGAGCTTCTTTGCTTCTGCATGCTTTTCATCCACTTCAGCCGACAGGGCCTCCTTTATGAAGTTAAGGTAAGTGCCTGTGGTGACGTGGCGGATAGCCGCTACCACCTGAAGCTGAGTAGTTCCTTCATAGATACTCGTAATGCGTGCGTCGCGATAGAGGCGCTCACACTTGTAGTCTTTCATGAAACCACTGCCTCCATGAATCTGTATGCAGTCATAGGTGTTTTGGTTGCAGAATTCAGATCCCATACCTTTGGCAAGAGGAGTGAAAGCGTCGGCAAGCTTGCTATAGGCCTTCGCCTCGAGTTTCTCCTCCTTGGTGAGAGGACGTTCCTTAGCGATGTCATCGTAGATCTTGTAGATATCCACGAAACGGGCGCATGCGTAGAGGAGGGCGCGGCTTGCATCGAGTTTGGCCTTCATGACACTGAGAATCTCTGCTACTGCGGGGAATTCAATGATAGCCTTGCCAAACTGCTTACGGTCTTTAGCATAATCGAGTGCCTCACGGTATGCGGCTTCCGAAATGCCTACACTCTGTGCGGCGATGCCGAGACGTGCGCCGTTCATAAGGGCCATAACGTACTTGATAAGACCAAGTTTGCGGCTGCCGCAGAGTTCTGCAGGTGCATCTTTATATACGAGCTCGCATGTCGGGCTGCCCTTGATACCCATCTTGTTTTCAATACGACGGACATTGACACCGCCGTTGCGCTTGTCATAGATGAACATAGAAAGACCACGACCATCCTTAGTGCCTTCCTCCGAGCGGGCGAGAACGAGGTGGATGTCGGAGTCTCCGTTGGTAATGAATCGCTTCACTCCGTTGAGCACCCAGCTTCCGTCTTCTTTCTGAGAGGCTTTGAGCATTACACTCTGGAGATCGGAGCCTGCATCGGGTTCGGTGAGGTCCATGCTCATTGTCTCGCCTTCGCATACACGCTTGATATAGCGTTCCTTCTGGTCATCATCAGCAAATTCATAGATAGTCTCGGCGCAGTCCTGAAGACCCCAGAGGTTTTCAAATCCTGCATCGGCGCGGCTAACTATATCGGCAGCCATGATATAGGGAGTGATGGGGAAGTTGAGGCCGCCGAGACGACGCGGCATCGACATACCCATCAGCCCGGCCTTACGGCAAGCCTCGAGATTCTTCTTAGTGCCCTCGGCATAAATGACGCGGTTGTTTTCTACTCGCGGACCGGTGTGGTCGACTTCTTCCGCGTTCTCAGCTATTACATCGCCGCATATTTCGCCTACAACTTCGAGCACCTTGTCGTAGGAGTCCATGGCATCCTCGAAATCGAGAGGTGCATAGTCATATTTGTCTGCGTCGGCGAAGTTTCTTTCCTTCAGTTCCACGATCTTCTTCATCAAGGGATGCTGAAGATGTGATTTTAGATTCGGATTATCCGTATAAAAGTTAGCCATGGCTTATTTCGAGTTCTTTTTATAATACTTGATTAACTTGGGCACTACATCTTCCATTTTGCCGGTGATGACGATATCCGCTATGGAGTTGATCGGTGCGTCGGGATCGGAGTTGATGGAAATGATCAGGCTTGAGTCCTGCATGCCGGCGATGTGCTGGATCTGACCGGAGATACCGCAGGCGATGTATAGTTTCGGACGGACAGTTACACCAGTCTGGCCGATCTGACGGTCATGGTCTACCCAGCCCGCGTCCACGGCTGCACGGCTTGCGCCGACTTCAGCTCCGAGCACGTCTGCAAGCTGCTGCAGAAGGTCGAAATTCTCCTTTGAGCCTACGCCATAGCCTCCGGCTACGATGATCGGACTTCCCTTAAGGTTGACTTTCGACTTTTCTACATGGCGGTCTATGATGTCGACAACGAAGTCGGTGTTGTCAGTATATTTATTTACGTCAAGGTCGACAACTTTGCCTGAATAGTTGGAGTCGCGTACTTCCTTCTTCATTACGCCCTCGCGCACGGTCGCCATCTGCGGACGACAGTCAGGATTGACGATGGTGGCCACGATGTTGCCTCCGAAAGCGGGACGAATCTGATATAGAAGGTCTTTATACTCTTTTCCTGTTTTGGCATCAGTATAATCGCCGATTTCCAACGATGTGCAGTCTGCCGTCAGGCCGCTGTGAAGGGCACTCGAGACGCGCGGTCCGAGATCGCGGCCTATAGAGGTAGCGCCCATGAAAGCGATTCGCGGTTCGATTTCCTTGAAGAGATTGATCAGGATAGAGCTGTGGGGAAGGGAGGTATAGGGATAGAGGCGCTTGTCTTCCACTTTGTATAGGGTATCAACGCCGTAAGGCATCACCTGCTTCTCAATATCCTTCAGATTGTCACCTGCCACTACTGCCTCGAGTTTGATTCCGAGCTTATCGGCCAGCTGGCGTCCTTTGGTGAGGAGCTCCAGGCTCACATCAGCGACTTTGCCGTCTTCGTATTCAAGATATACGATGAGATTGTTCTTGTCTGCCATAATAGTATATATTAGCCGATTGTGTGGTTAGCGAATAATTCCTTGATGAGGTCTTCTATAGCCTCGTCGGTATTCTCGATTTTGCGTGCTTCCTTAGCAGTAAAAACTACGTTCTCGATGCTCTTTACCTTAGTGGGGCTTCCTGCGAGTCCGCACTGAGCGAGATCAGCCTCAACGAAAGCCGCATTCCATTCTCCGATGTTGAGGTAAGGTCTCTTTTCGATGAGTTCTTTTTTCTTTTCATCGTTGGCTACCTCTGAGGGAACTGCAGCATACTTATACTTCTGAAGGCACTTGGCATTGCGCGGACGGCAGTCGGCTGCGGAGCCATTCACTGTGACTACTAAAGGAAGCGGAGCCTTTACTGTCTCTACTCCTGATTCAATACGGCGTTTCACTGTCACCTTACCGTCTTCTGCATCAATGATCTCCTCTGCATAGGTGACAGTAGGAAGACCGAGTTTCTCTGCAACCTGAGGTCCGACCTGAGCGGTATCGCCGTCGATAGCCTGACGTCCGCCGATGATGATGTCGTAATCTCCGATTTTCTTGATTGCGGCGCTAAGTGCATAAGATGTTGCAAGAGTATCAGAACCGGCAAACGCACGGTCAGAGAGCACCACTCCATTATCAGCGCCTCTATAAAGGCCTTCACGGATTATTTCTGCTGCTCGGGCCGGGCCCATAGTCAGGATAGTAACTTTTGAGCCGGGATACATATCCTTGAGGCGTAGAGCCTGCTCAAGCGCGTTGAGATCCTCGGGGTTGAAGATGGCAGGAAGCGCGGCGCGGTTGACAGTGCCGTCTTCCTTCATTGCATCTTTTCCGACGTTTCTCGTATCAGGCACTTGCTTTGCAAGCACAATGATATTCAAACTCATAATTAGATATTAATATGTTTATTAAATTGTTATCAAATAGTTTAAATTCATCCGCCGCTATCCCGTTTGATCCATGAAAGTCTGCACGAAGACGAGCAGTTTAGGTGCACACATTTCGGATTCGAGTGCAAAATTAATAAAAATTATTGAAAAATCACTATAGATTCTTTAATAAAAAGCGCGATTCAGTGTTAATTTCAACCATTTTCCACATATGGTTGTTAGTATTTTAAATCTTTTAACATTTGTACAATGGCAAACGTATTCTTCATCGCAAGGAAGACAATTAAAAACCATACCAACGGCGGCACTGTCCTTATGGTGGCCACTGCCCTCGCCCTTCTTGTGGTGAATCTTCCTTTTCTACATGATTTCTACAATGGTCTGTGGACTCATACGATCGCTCTGCGTGTGGGTGGCTTCAATCTTTTCAGCCATCACGGACATCCCATGTCAATCATGGATTTCATCAACGATGCCCTGATGGCAGTCTTTTTCTTTTCAGTCGGACTGGAAATAAAACGGGAGGTACTTGAAGGAGAGCTGTCATCTTTCCGCCAGGCATTGCTTCCAATAGTAGCCGCTATAGGAGGCATGTTGGTTCCGGTCGGCATTTTCTTTTTACTCGGCCATGGGTCTGACTATATACAGGGCGCCGCAATTCCGATGGCGACAGATATCGCTTTCTCTCTCGGAGTGTTGGCTATGCTTGGAAAGCGTGTCCCGATAGGATTGAAGATATTTCTCACCACTCTCGCTGTTGTCGATGACATAGGCGGAATTCTTGTGATAGCTATCTTCTATTCCGGCCATATTGACTACGTTTCGCTGCTCTGGGCTGCCGGACTTCTCGCAGTCCTTATTATAGGAGGTATATACGGTGTTCATTATAAGACTTTCTATGTCACGATCGGTATATTCGTATGGTTCCTGTTCCTTCAGTCGGGTGTGCATCCTACTATAGCAGGTGTGCTCGTGGCTTTCTGTGTCCCGGCAAAACCGGTCTATGCCCCTAAAAAATACATAAAGACCATCCGTCAGTCGATCAGTCATTTCTCGCATGAGGATGAGGAGAAGCTCGACAACCGCGGTATTTTGACTAAGGAACAGACCAACTGGCTTAAGGAGATTGAGTCTGCATCCGATAAGGTGATTTCTCCGCTTCAGGACCTCGAAGACTCACTCCATCCTATAGTGAACTTCATTGTTGTCCCCCTTTTCGCATTCGCCAACGCAGGCATTTGGCTCGGCGACGTCAGTATTGCTGACATTTTCTCCGGGGTATCGATTGCGATTATTGCCGGTCTGGTGATTGGTAAATTTATAGGAATCTTCGCTTTCAGCTGGGCTTGTATAAAGGCCAAGCTTGCACCCATGCCGGAAGGAAGCAACTGGTCGCAACTGGCGGCAGTTTCCGTTCTTGGAGGTATCGGTTTCACTGTATCGCTCTTCATAGCCAACCTTACTTTCGGCGAAGACGTCTATCTGTCGCAGATACTCAATAACTCTAAACTCGGTATTCTTATCGGGTCATTCCTCGCAGGATTCCTCGGATGGCTCTTCCTCCATCTCACTCTCCCTAAAGTCACCGAATCCAAAGATGAAGAATAGAATTAAAAATATTATTTCCAAGCGCTGACTTCATAGAAGCCGGCGCTTATTTTGATATTAAAGTTATTATGATTATCTTTGTGGCATAGTTGCAAATCTATTGTTTTAAAATGAAGACAGCATTAAAATTGATTCTTGGATTATTGGCAGGCGGTGCCATCGGATTACTGATAGGAGGAGTTATATCTGTGATTTTCACTGATGTGACCTGGAGTGAATACATAGGCAAATACTATTCTATAGACATCTTGGAAGGATTATCTGTATTGCTCGTAGCTATTATATCTTTGGTTGTCTCTTTTGTGGTGCTCGTGCCGATCCATGAACTCGGACATCTAATATGCGGATTACTGACAGGATATAAGTTTGTAAGTTTCAGGATCTTCAACTATACTTTCATAATGATGGACGGAAAACTGCGCATAAAGAAATTCGCTGTTGCCGGGACTGGGGGGCAATGCCTCCTCACTCCTCCCGATCTTCCCATAGAGGAAATTCCTACAGGATGGTATAATTTTGGTGGAATCCTGGCGAATATCATCGTTCTTGTCATAGCTCTCCCCTTTTTCTTTCTTGACCTTAATCCTTTTATTGTGGAAGCTTTGGGTGTATTCGTAGCCACAGACGTGATCATGCTTCTTATCAACGGTATCCCGATGATGGCCGGTGGTGTAGGAAACGACGGCTATAATATAAGGTTGCTTGCTAAAAACGGTCTAAGTAGGCAAGGTATCGTCAATCAGCTTCGTGCCAACGCACTTATCCAAAAAGGTGTCCGCCCTAAGGATATGCCGGAAGAATATTTTATGAATCCTAAGGATATCGATTATCATAATGCTCTCGAAGTCTCTATTCCTTTGTTATACGCGTCACGCCTAATAGATGAGATGAAGTATAGTGAAGCGCTTGAATGCATGGAGATTCTTTACTCCCGCAAAAAAGAGATTATGCCTCTCTATCTGAAAGAAATATCCTGCGAACTGGCATTTCTTTATCTCCGTACAGATCATCCTGAAAAAGCCGATGAGCTTCTTGACAAGGATCTTCGGAAATATATAGAGACCTATAGCAAGATGATGTCTTCCAAAGAGCGACTCCTCTGTGCTATGGCCCTCTATATTGACAATGACCGTCAGAAAGCAGAGGAAATCTATTCCAATCTTAAATCTCGTCAAGATGAATACCTTCTTCAAGGTGAGGTGCTTAGCGACCTATCCTTGATAGCTGACATGCTTGAAGCGAAACCTGATAATTGAACCATAATGGGGGATTAATATGTTATAATATGAGATAACAAATCTATTATACTATAAACTGAAAGACACCTACCTATGGAATATGACTATATATGCTCTTCCAAAGCGGAACTGACCTTACGTATAGGCTCTGTCATTAACGGAGCCGTGGAAAAACTGACATCGATGTCGGCTGAAGAACAGCATATCACGCCGGCTTCATGCGGTCCTCTCCCATCTGTAGATGCGGTTCGAGAGATATTGACTCTTGTCAAGACCGTTATGTTTCCCGAGTTTCATGACATTTATCATGGCACGAGAGCAATGGAAAAAGCACGTCTTTCGGTCAGTACCGAGCGGCTTTTCCGTAGTCTTTCAAAGGAAATTGGGCATGCCCTTTTTCAGAAAAGTCCCGATTGCGGATCAAGCATTGCCGCCGAGCGTGGCATGGAACTTGCATTGAGAATTATCGAAAAACTTCCTGAAATAAAAAGGCTTCTTTACACCGATGTTCAGGCTATCTTTGACAATGATCCTGCTACGGAGGATTTTGGAGAGATCATACTCAGTTACCCTGTTGTCCACGCGATGGTCCACTATCGTTTCGCCCACCAGCTTCTGAAAGCCGGGGTGCCTGTTCTTCCTCGCATCATTACAGAAATGGCTCACTCCGATACAGGGATTGATATCAATCCCGGGGCTACAATAGGCGAGTATTTCGCAATTGATCATGGTACAGGTGTCGTGATCGGAGAAACCTGCATCATAGGCAACCATGTAACTCTATACCAGGGAGTGACGTTGGGCGCACGAAACTTTACGCTTAACGGTGAGGGTCATCCGGTCAATGTGCCTCGTCATCCGATTCTTGAAGACAACGTGACTGTCTACGCCAACGCCACAATCCTCGGAAGAATAACCGTAGGACACGATACAATAGTAGGCGGCAACGTATGGCTGACGAAATCTGTTCCGGCGAATTCAAGGGTTCTGCAAAAGAATGCGGAGTTTACAGTCAGATAATTGAATCTCCATTCCCACCCAATCCCCATTAGGTTGCCCGCCTAAACCATCAAAACCACTTAAACCATCTAACCCACTCAAACAATATGAAGATATATGGATCAATGCAGGAGCTGATCGGCAATACGCCCCTGGTAGAAGTAAAGAATATAGAGAGAGAAGAAGACCTCAAGGCTCGGATACTGGTGAAAGTTGAATCTTTCAATCCGGGAGGAAGTGTAAAGGACCGCATCGCCAAAGCGATGATTGATGATGCAGAAGCATCGGGAAGGCTTCGCCCAGGTGGCACCATAATTGAGCCGACAAGCGGAAATACAGGCATTGGACTTACTTGGATAGGGAAGTCCAAAGGATACAGGGTTATTATCTGTATGCCTGAAACTATGAGCGATGAACGCAAGAAAATACTCACTGCTATGGGAGCCGAACTCATGCTTACACCTGGCAAGGACGGAATGAAGGGAGCCATAGAAAAAGCTAAGGAACTCCAGGCAAGCATACCCGCAAGCGTAGTGATGAGTCAGTTTGACAATCCTGCCAATCCAGATATCCATTCCCGCACTACGGCCGAGGAGATTTGGCGTGACACCGATGGTAAGGTAGATGTCTTTGTAGCCGGAGTTGGTACCGGAGGGACTCTGAGCGGGACCGCCCGAAGCCTCAAAATGTATAATCCGGATATAAAGGTGGTGGCTGTAGAACCGGAAAAGTCACCTGTCATCTCAGGAGGACAGCCCGGACCACATAAGATCCAAGGTATAGGAGCCGGATTCATTCCCGGCAATTTCGATGCTTCGATTGCAGACGATGTGATGCGCATAAGCGATGAAGACGCATTTGAATGTCAGCGTCTGCTTGCTCACAAAGAAGGCATATTCGCCGGTATCTCTTCCGGAGCGGCATTCGCTGCCGCCTTGAGGGAAGCGCGTAAAGAGGAGAACGAAGGGAAGACGATTGTCGCTATTCTTCCGGATACGGGAGAACGCTATCTGTCGATGCTTTGATTTGTAATTAAACCTTTTTCTGATTTGAATCGCTATGGAAAATGATGAGAATATGATAATCGAGACGCATCCTTTCCCCCCTTTCCTTCCAAAGGGGGCGAAGGTGCTTATTATGGGCACATTTCCTCCAGGAGAACACCGCTGGAGCATGAACTTCTATTACCCCAACCCCATCAATGATTATTGGCGTATTTGCGGCATGCTCTTTCTGAACGACAAAAATGCTCTTTATGATGAAGTGAAGAAATGCTTCCGTGAAAAAGAATGTCGGGAGCTCATGGAGAAGCATCATATAGCGTTGAACGATACCGGACGTGAGGTGCGCCGTCTCAAGGGTAACGCCTCTGATAAGTTTCTTGAGATTGTGAAGCCTGTGCCTCTTTTCGATCTTTTGAGGGAGATACCGGAATGCCGAACTGTGGCCACTACAGGAGAAAAGGCAGCCGATGTCATTGCTCAGCTGACCGGCACAGATAGGCCTAAGATGGGGGAAATGAAAGAAACGGACGACGGCCTGCGGATATGGCGGATGCCTTCCACAAGCCGTGCGTATCCGATGAAGATCGAGAAGAAAGCCGAGTACTACGCTGAGCTATTCCGGTCAGTCGGCATTCTTTAGTTTTTCAAGAAATTCATCTTCAGAGATAATGGGAATTCCGAGTTTATGACATTTCTCAAGTTTAGAGGGACCCATATTTTCACCGGCAAGGACAAAAGAGGTTTTCTTAGAAATGCTTCCTACGTTCTTGCCGCCGTTGCGTTCTATCATATCCTTGTATTCCTCACGGCTATGATGAGCGAAAGTTCCAGAAATCACAATCGATTCTCCCTCGAGCGCAGTACCCGCAGGTGCCAACTTGTCTTCACTTAACTGCATCTGCAGGCCGGCTGCTTTAAGACGTTCGATGTTCTCTATGCTCACAGGATCACGAAGATAGTCATATATTCCCTGCGCTACGATTGGGCCTACATCCGGAATAGCCTGTAGTTCCTCCACACTCATCTGCTGCATTCTATCCATACTCTTTACGCTCTTGGCAACTCGCTTGGATGTTGTCTCCCCTACGTTGGGAATCGAAAGAGCATATATCACCCTCTCGAATGGAACCTCTTTAGATGCCTCAAGACCGTTGAGAATTCTTTCCGCGCTTTTGTCTCCAAATCGGTCAAGTATGGATAGCTGCTCCTTGGTAAGATCGTAAAGATCTGCCGGAATACGTACCAGACCCTTGTCATACAGTAACTCTGCTGTCTCCTCGCCCACTCCGTCGATATTCATCATCCGGCGTGCGCAGAAATGCTCGATTCGTCCAGTGATCTGTGGACGGCATCCGTATTTGTTAGGACAGACCCAGGCTGCGTCACCCTCCTTATTAACAAGGGGAGTTCCGCATTCAGGACACCGGCTCACGAACTCCACAGCAGGACTGTCATGCTCCCGGCGCTCCTTATCCACACCTGTTATCTTCGGTATTATCTCCCCTCCTTTTTCTACATAAAGCCAGTCATTTTCATGGATGTCAAGTTCCTTCATGATATCGGCATTATGAAGGGAAGCACGCTTTACTATTGTTCCGGAAAGAAGTACAGGTTCGAGATTAGCCACCGGAGTCACTATACCCATTCGTCCGGTCTCAAAACTTACAAAGCGAAGCTTTGTGCATGCGTTCTCAGGATTGAACTTGAAGGCCACCGCCCATCGCGGTGATTTGGACGTGTATCCGAGATTCAGTTGCTGGCGCAGTGAATTGACCTTGAAAACGAGACCATCCGTAGCGACGGGTAATTCCTTTCTTGCGGTATCCCAATATTCAATGAAGGCATCCACTTCTTCCACCGTGTGGAGGATTTTCATATCCGACACCTTGAAGCCCCAACGGCGGGCGGCTTCCATGTTTGCATAGTGCGTGTCGTGGGGAAGGTCGTCTGATAGCAAGTAGTAGAAAATGGCGTCAAGTCTCCGCTTGGCGACTTCGCGGGGATCCTGGGTCTTCAGCGTACCGCTCGCTGCGTTACGCGGATTAGCGAAGAGCGGCTCTTCATTGTATTCGCGCTCCCTATTCAGTTCGTCAAATACCTTCCAAGGCATCAGGATTTCACCCCTGATCTCGAAACGCTCCGGCCAGTCGCCTGGCTGAAGCACGAGAGGAATACTGCGGATTGTCTTTACGTTTGTGGTAACGTCATCTCCTTGCGTACCGTCGCCTCTGGTCACGGCGCGTACCAGTCTTCCTACTTCATAAGTAAGAGAAATGGAAGTCCCGTCATATTTCATCTCCCCTGTGATCTCGAAAGACTGGCCCTCAAGGCCCTTTCTCACACGGTCAAACCATTCATCCACCTCACCGACAGTATAGGTGTTGGCGAGTGAAAGCATAGGACGCTCATGCACCACGTGCTCAAAACCCTTCGTAAGGTCGGAGCCGACACGCTGAGTAGGAGAAAGCGGATCCATAAGATTTGGATTCTCTTTCTCGAGAGCCTCAAGCTCCTTCATCATCATATCAAACTCCTTATCCGATATTTCAGGAGTGTTCAGCACGTAGTAATTATGGTTATGTCTGTTGAGCTCTTCCCTGAGCTCTCTGATTCTTTCTTCAGCCGTCATAATCAATCTTTAATATAGTCATATTTCACATCCCAGAGGTATAGTGCCTCTCCGGGCATGGATTGTCCGGCGGCACACCTGTCTTTCCGTTCTATTATATTCCGGAATCCTTCGGGTGTTAACTTTCCTCTTCCCACATCTACAAGAGTGCCTACAACAGCCCTCACCATATTGCGGAGAAAACGGTCGGCTGTAATTGTGAAAACCGCAGTGTTTGCACCTTCCATGGCCCACTCGGCTTTAGAAACCCGGCAGATATTAGTCTTTGCATCGCTGTGAAGCTTTGCGAATGAAGTGAAGTCTTCGGTGGCAAGTAGTACGGAGGCAGCCTCGTTCATTCGCTCTATGTCCAATCTGTGAGGGCAGTGCCAGCTTAGGGGATAGAAAAACGGAGTCTTCTCAAACGTTACGAAATACTTATAGGTGCGTAAAGTAGCGTCGAATCTCGCATGAGCGTCGTCATGGACCGGAATTATGTCATGGATAGCGATATCACGCCCTACAATACGGTTAAGCGACACAAGAAGGCGTCTCTTGTCTGCAAGCTCATCCTCGAAGTCGAAGTGTGCGTACATCACTCGGGCATTTACACCGGTATCCGTGCGCCCCGCTCCTACTATCGCGACTGCGGTGCGAAGCACCGTCGACAAGGCCTTCTCCACTTCGCCTTGTACGCTTACGGCATTAGGCTGCACCTGCCATCCATGGAAGGGCGCGCCCCTATACGCAAGACGTAGGAAATATCGTGCCATCAGTAACGCTCAAGGTAAGTGATGCCGTAGAGTCCCGATTTATAGATATTGAGGAACTGACGTCCTTCTTCAGCCGTAATCTTACCTGCTTTCATAGACTTGGAGACCCACGTCTCGAGATTACGTACCAGTTTCTTGGGATTATACTCCACATAGTCCAGCACGTCGGCTACAGGCTCGCCGTCGATCACCTGCTCTATCTCATAGCCGTCTTTATCGCAAGTTATATGTACGGCTGCGGTGTCACCGAATAGATTGTGGAGGTCACCCAGAATCTCCTGATATGCTCCTACAAGGAATACGCCGATATAATAGGGCTCTCCTTGCTTCAGCTGATGGACCGGAAGGGAATGGCTTACACCCTGAGGCGCAACAAAACGATTGATCTTTCCGTCTGAATCGCATGTTACGTCCTGTATTGTACACTCTCGTGTGGGTTTCTCGTCAAGACGGCTTATTGGCATCGTGGGAAACATCTGGTCGATAGCCCATGTATCGGGCAGAGACTGGAAGAGGGAGAAATTGCAGAAGTATTTCTCTGGAAGCATTCGCGCCACCTTCCGAAGCTCTTCCGGGGGATGCTTCATACTCTTCGTTATATCATGCACGTCGCGCGCCACGCTCCAGAAAAGCTTCTCAATCTGTGCGCGGGTTGTGAGGTCAAGAAGCCCGAGACTGAACAGCTCAAGTGCTTCCTCTCGAATCTGAAGAGCGTCGTGCCAGTCCTCGAAAACACGCGAAGAGTCAATTTTATCCCATATATTGTAGAGTTCTCGCGTGAGCTCGTGTGCACCTTCCGGGAGTTCATCGTTGTCATTCCATATCGGAAGCTGGGTTGTTTCAAGAGTCTCGATGATAAGGACTGAATGATGAGCCGTCATGGAGCGTCCCGATTCGGTGATTATATTTGGCTGACGCAGATTATTCTTTCGGCATACGTCGACGAGTGCTGACACCGCGTCGTTGGCATATTCCTGAATTGAATAGTTCATAGAGTTTTCGCCTGATGAGGATCGTGTGCCGTCATAATCGACGCCGAGACCTCCTCCTATGTCGACGAAGTCTATCTCAAATCCGTTCTTTGAGAGCTGGACATAGAATTGCATCGCCTCGCGAAGAGCGTTCTTGATACGCCTTATCTTTGTGATCTGGCTGCCTATATGGAAATGAATAAGCTTTAGGCAGCTTTTCATTTTGTTTTTCTCAAGAAACTCAAGCGCGTCAAGAAGTTCACTTGAATTCAGCCCGAACTTGCTTACGTCACCTCCTGATTCCTCCCACTTGCCGCTTCCGGCTGACGTCAGCTTTATGCGGATGCCGATATTGGGGTCAACCTTAAGTCGTTTTGCAACCTTGAGTATAAGTTTCAGCTCGTTAAGTTTCTCCACTACCAGATAGATCCTTCTTCCCATCTTCTGAGCGAGAAGAGCAAGCTCCACATAGTCCTCATCCTTATAGCCGTTGCAGACTACAAGTGAGTTCTCATGTGTATTGACAGCCAATACGGCGTGCAGCTCAGGTTTCGAACCGGCCTCAAGTCCAATATTGTACTTATTGCCATGGCTCACGATTTCTTCAACTACCTGACGCATCTGGTTGACCTTGATGGGATATACGAGATAGCTCTCCCCTTTGAAGTCATATTCTTTGCTCGCTGTCTTGAAGCATCCGGTGATTTTTCTGATACGGTCATCAAGAATATCCGGAAAACGCAGAAGC
Source organism: Muribaculaceae bacterium (assembly GCA_029061225.1). Lineage (GTDB taxonomy): Bacteria > Bacteroidota > Bacteroidia > Bacteroidales > Muribaculaceae > Lepagella. The sequence continues at coordinate 8,820 of JAIDSM010000136.1, read as the reverse complement.
ATCGGAGCAGATATGTCTCGAAGCTTGAGCTCATCAAGCACTTTGCGGATATCTACAGGAGCATATCCTTCTTTAGGAGTCACCTGCACGTGTCCTTCATCGTTGATGCTAAAGTAACTTAGACCCCAACCCTGTATATTGTAGAGTTCACTTGAATCCTCGATTCTCCACTTCCTCATTTTTAATTAGTTTATTCGTTGTTGAGTTTTTTAAGCTTATTAGTTTATAATTTTTTTAATTCGGACGCCCAAGAATCTCAAATAGTTGGGCATAGATTTCCGTACGGGTCCTGGCTATCTTGAACTTATCAGTATACTGGCGAGTGCGTATCGGACCCTCCACATAAAGCTTCATGCCCTTTCTTATATAACGCTCGGCATAACGGGCCTGCTCACCGGTCATGACAATATTGTGCCACTCCGTCACTTCCGTGTTTCCTCGGAGTTCGTTGGTGGCGACTGAGAAATAGGCTACAGGAAAATCCTTCTCCGGATACCTCACATCGGGATCTCCTCCGACATTGCCTATGAGAATGGCTTTATTTACGCTCATGATATTAGTTTTTTAGAATTTATGAGCCTTAAGGTAGAGACCCGTGCGCTCGTGAAGGCCGAATAGAAGGTTCATGATGTGCACGGCGTCGCCTGCTCCTCCGCGCATGCGGGAGTCTGCCACAACAGTGACAGTCAGACGCTCGGGAATAAGCTTCTGAAGGGTAACGAGTGTCTTCTGCGTTCCTTCCACTTCGTAGCCGGGCATGGCGCTACTCACCATGAAGGTGAAGTTATGGTCGTCATAGCAATCGTCGAAAAGACGAAAAACCTCTGTGATGTCTAAAGTACATGGGATGTCGACCACAACCTTAAGGCCGCGTTCCGACACATCCTCATCAAGACGTCTCAATATGATTTCTCCGTTGAATGAATTCTGAGTCTTATGCAGCACATGCTTGATTTCCTGACGGGCCATATCGATCTTCACATCAGTGTCTATATCTTTCGGGCAAGAATACGCCACCGTCACATCGCCTTTAAGCAGAAGATGGCGTGCGAGAGGATACAGACCTATAATCGCCGCTGTAGCCACTGATCTCGGCACCACGGCACGCTTACACCCTCGCACGAGCTCTTTGCGGTTTATCTCCGGAAGACCATAAGCCATGTCAAGAGACTCGAAATCAAGCGATGGACAGTGAGACATATCAATGATCCTCAAATCAGGCCAGCGGTCCGTGTTCATCCTGAACCTGTCTGCTACATCCGAATGTGCATCAATAAAAATTACGTCCAGTCTCGCCGGGTTGATATCAGGTGAAAACTCGAGATCGCACTCGCCCGCCAGTCCGTGATGGACTGAAGCGACCTTTCGTCCGACCTTTCCGGGGGCGAAGGCGCTTGTCAGTTCAACATCGGGATGATTGACGAGAATACGGATTAATTCTCCGGCCATAGCCGTATCTGCTCCTGCGATTCCTACTCTTATCATGACTGTTATTGATGATTTATTACCGGAATGATCATAGACAGAACCTCAGTAGCCCTTTCATGCGTCACTCCCTCCCTTAGCGCTATAAAAACGGTATTGGCGCCGGCGATCGTGCCGGCTATTTCCGGCGCGTTCAGCATATCTATATCATATGCAATGCCGGAAGCGTATCCGTTGCGTGTCAGCAATACTGCAAGATTGCCGGAAAATTCAAGCGATATGAAGCCGTTCCCGGCATGGTGGGATATATCCGACGACTTTCTTATACCGGACGCATGCTTTACAGTAGATGCATCGGGAAGCATATACGCATAAGAACCATGATCTAAAGGAACTTTAGTCGTCTTAAGCATCTTAAGATCGCGGGAAAGTGTAGCCTGAGTTACAAAAATCCCTTTTCCCTCCAGCATTCTGAGCATCTCGTCCTGACTGCCTACATTATTGTTCTTGATTATCTCGATGAGTGTTTCTATTCGGTCGTTTTTCCTGCTCATTGGTCTATGACGTTGTTCGCACCAGCGCGGCGCTTATCAATTTCCATTTTAATTTCTCCCGCTTTCTCATAATCCTCTTCCCTGACTGCTTCTTCCATCATTCGCCGTAGAGAGTCGAGGCTTTCTCCCTCATATGGGGAGACAGATGGATTCTTGACTCGTTCTATTGCCTTTTTTACGGGAATCGACTGGCGGGAAGAATCATGGAGATTTCTGGGAGCGAAAGATTCCCTGTCGATACCGCATCTCTCAAGAAGGGTGCGCGAAGTGAAGACGGGTGCATCTACACGCATCGCAATGGCGATAGCATCGCTTGAGCGCGCGTCTATGACGCTTTTACGCTCACCTTGCCTTAAAGTGACATCTGCTGTAAATATTCCGTTTTCAAGCTGCTTGATGACGACCGATTCAATGACGATATCAAACGCTCCAAGTATCTCAGTCGTGAATTCATGTGTCAACGGACGAGGGGTCTTGATCTTCTGAAGCATGCATTCTATAGACTGCGCTTCATTGTAGCCGATGATGATAGGCAGCCGAAGGCTCCCGTCCATATCCTCGAGGACCATTGCGTACATGCCGTTTTCAATCTGATTGTATGTGATGCCGACTATCTTGAGCCGGACCAGTTCATTTTCCATTCTTAATATATTAGATTCTATTAAAGATCATGAGGGAGTTTCTTACGGCTTCGATATCATTCCTGATCCAAGACAGATCCGGCGGTCGGGCGTGTATATGACCGCATATTGTCCTGGTGCTATGCCCTGAACCTCACGCGTTGATTTCAGAAGATATCCTCCGTCATCGGTATGCCGCAGGACCCCTTCAAAAAATTCCGGAGTATGGCGCGTCTTGAACGATATCTTGAGCTCTCCATCTTCATTTATTTCATATCCATCCGAAAGGAAAGGGTTTTCAGTGATCCAATGCAGTTCATCCATATGAATCTCCTTACCATACTGCAGTCGCGTGTCGTAGCCGTGGCTGACATAGACTACATTGTCACGGATGTTTTTCCTTACTACAAACCATGGCCCTCCTCCAAGCCCCAAGCCTTTTCGTTGACCTATGGTATAGAACCAATAACCTTTGTGTTCGCCTATCTTTTTACCCGTTTCGATTTCTATGACGGGACCTTTTTGGGTGCCCAGATGGCGTTCGAGAAAGTCGCTGTAGTCTATCTTGCCGAGAAAACATATGCCCTGGCTGTCTTTTCTCGATGCGTTGGGCAGACTCGCCTTGCGGGCTGCTTCGCGCACTTCTTCCTTAGTCATGTCTCCGAGTGGGAAAAGTATATGGCTCAGCTGCTCGTAGCTTATCTGTGCGAGAAAATCAGTCTGATCCTTTACAGCATCGGGTGCCGTTCCGAGCCAGTATTTTCCGTCTTTCTCTACGACTTTGGCATAGTGCCCCGTGGCTGTCTTATCGAATTCGTGCCCCCATCTCTCCTCGAAAAAGCCAAACTTGATGATTTTATTGCACATCATGTCGGGATGAGGGGTAAGTCCCTCCTTGACTGTGCGCAAGGCGTAGCTCATCACGTATTCCCAGTATTCCTCGTGGAGTGAAACGACCTTGAAGGGAAGACCGTACTTTCTGGCTATAAGAGTACACATCTCTATGTCTTCCTCTGCCGAACAGTCTCCTTCGTCATTGTCCATTCCGATGCGGATATAGAAGAGATGGAGGTCATGGCCTTGACTGTAGAGACGGTCTACAGTCACTGCGCTGTCGACGCCGCCGGAAACGAGCACCGCTATCTTCATTTTCTTATCATTTGCTTTTTCCATAGTCATCATACTTCTTCAAGTTCATCTTCGCTGTGGTCTGACGAATGGAGCATGTGCAGGGAAAGGAAGTAGTCGATAGATATCTTTCCCGGCCCCACAAGCATGAGGAAGAAAAAAATACCCAGGAACATGATGGGAAGATATGCCGGCTGTTCCCAGCTTAGTAGATAAGGTGCCTTTGGAGCTACATGCAGTAGATGATAGGCTGCGATGCACATGGCTATGAAGGGAGGCAACAGCATGATTCTTGTCAAAAAGCCTGCCATGATGAATACACTGCACCCGATCTCAATGCATACCATTGTCCACAGCGATACATCCGAACCCAAAGCTAAGACAGAGGGGAAGGTTTCTGCCAACATATCTGCCTGTCCTATCTGACGGATTCCGAATTGCATGAGCATTATACCTACAAAAAGCCTCAGGAAAAGGCGTCCCAGATGGGTGTAACTATATCCTGTAGTGGTCACATATATTTTTTTCGGGAGAGCAAGGACTTTCTTTCTATTCATATGGAATCGTAATGTAAGTTACTATTCTTTTTCCAGAAGCGACATGACTTGTGCCATTGCAGACTGAACATTGCCGTGTTTGTTGACCACTTTTCCATCGGATCCTATCACATACACTTCCGGAATCTCACGAAGGTCATAAATATCCGAAACGGAATCGGAAGCTCCGACAGTCCAGTTTTTCGGAAAATCAGCCACTTTGGCCTGCCATCCTTGTTCCGGATCTGGAATGATGAAGAGCACGTTGATTTTTCCGTCGGTCACTGCTTTTGAGAAAGCTACATTCGACTGCATCTTGAGTTTGCCCATACGGCAATCATCGCAATCTGGATCACCGAAAATAATAATTGTCGGAGTAGCCATGGCGAAGTACTGAGCTGCGTCTCCGTTCGGACGGATAAAGTCAAACTGCGCGGGGGTTGACCCTATCATGGTGGCGTCAAGTTGTTTAAGCTGCTGCTCATAGCGGGCGCGCTTTGTCTTTGGAAACTTCTTGTTCGCAAGAGCCGCTCTCAGTATTCGAGCATAGAGCTCATCGATCCAGAATTCTGCCCTTGGTCCATATATGTTCTCTTCCGCCGCCTTTGTGATCTGGAAGAGCAGCATAGGGTTCTTCTGCAGATTCTTCATCAGTTTGTCTACAGATGCCGTGACCTTATCTTTGTCTGCATACTGCACTGTCGAAGCATAGACCTGAAATGCATGGTTAAGCTTTGCCTGATCTACGGCTTCCTTTGACTTAAGGTCAAGTGGATTCCAGAAATTTTCTGCAAGCCAGTTGCATTTATCGTTGAATGCAGTGAGTTCTTCCGGAGCTATAGGATACTCAAAGAGTGGATCCAGATACATTATTCCTGTGTCTACCGTTTGCGTTGAGTCATTCGACTCCTGTGCGAATACGCTGCAGGTAGAGCCCAAAAGCGCAATGGAAAGAGTTAATATCCTGATGTTCATGAGTTCTTCAGTTTATATTGTTTCACCAAGGAGTCGAGAGGCTGCCTTTCGATAGCTCGGGTTCTCCACCCCCTTTTGTTCATCTCTGCTTCCACGAAGGGCCTTAGCACATCGGCCACGGATCCTACGAATCCAATACCCTCTTCCTTTAGCAGTTTATCAGGATAGGAAGCGAATTCACGGTCGAAAAACCGCTCCGTCTGTGATTCTATCAGTTTTTTTATGTAGGGATTGTCAGCATTCTCTACTATGAAGGGCATGAAGCCTGCTATCCAACGGTTGGGAGACGGCCTGCGGTATAGATTGACGACGACATCGCTGATTGAAAGGCTATAGGTGGCTTCAAACTTATCTATGACGTCGCGGGGAGCGAGACCCTTGAATACATCGCTTAGAAGACGACGCGAATATGCCACTCCCCCTCCTTCATCGTCAAGAAGATAGCCGAGGGATGCAGATTTCCGGTCGATCACCTGCCCGTCGTAATGGCAGGAATTGCTTCCTGTGCCCATGATGCAGGCTACACCGGGATTGTCTCCAAGAAGAGCTGAGGCCGCTGCCGCCATATCGCTGTCTGCCCTTATCTCAGACGAAGAGAACATCTCCGATAGAATAGCTTCCATCTTGCCGGCTATCAGAGGCGTCCCGATTCCTGCTCCGAAGAAATGTATCATATCAAACGTTTCTCCCAATGATGCACGCACCAAGCGTAGTTCCTCCTCTATCATGTCTGTGTCATGATGAAGCGGACTTATGCCCACACCTGAGTATCTTTCTTCCGACCATTCGGAAGATTCATTGCCGGATGAAAGCTTCACCCAATCTGTCTTTGTTGCGCCTGCGTCGGCGATGAGTATCTTCATTGCGTCAACTATGTGTATATTATCCCACAAAATTAAATAAAATTCCGCATATATACAAACATTATAAATCAAACTTAAGAAACTTTTACATATCCCGCTTAAAATAGGCGTAATTATTCATAAATATATTGTCTATTTCCTATTTTTTGTTAATTTTGCAAATCAGTTAGCACAAGAAAGGCCTCAGGCTTTTGACATACCTTAAATTTAATAACGATTTCATAAGATGCGAACAACACGACTTCTCACAAAGGGTATGATGTATGTAGCCCTGACATGTGGCTTCGCTGCAGCGCCGCTGTATGCATCGGATAATGGAGACAGGTCTTCAGGATTGACTCATTATTTCTCCAAGCCCGAAACGCCAATCGCGACTCCGAATGCAGATGGATTCATAGGACGATGGTTGATGCTCGAACCCATCGACAAACCGAACAGAACCAATACTGTCTTCACCGACAGCTATCTGCGGGAAGCATTCGATACTAAGGGTTTCCCGGGTCAGTTCAATAAGTTGCCGAAGGCTGGAGAAAAGGTGAAAGTTGGAAGCTTGAGGTTGAAATGGCATTCGCTCGATAGCAAGCTATTCAATGTAAAGCTTTTCCGATTTGCGACCGGACTTGAGAAGCAGTACTATGGAGTACTCTTCTGGGTGGTGACGGCCATAGACTGCGATGGAGATATCCCGGACGTCAGGATGTCGGTAGGGTCCAACTCCGCTTCCATGTGGTGGCTCGACGGTGAAGAGGCCGTCTTGCTCTCCGGCGACCGAAGGATGGTCATTGACGACGTCACCTCCAAGAGGCTGACTCTTAAGAAGGGACGAAATATCATCACCGGCGCTATCATCAACGGTCCCGGAATGAGCGACTTTTGTCTGCGCTTCGTACACGAAGACGGCACCCCTGTGACCAATTTTACGATTAGCAACAACTGAGTCTTGATTCGAACTCGAAGAAAAAGTAAAATCAAAAATCATGAGACACAAAAGATTATTATGTTTTCCCGCAGCTTTGATGTGCCTGACGGCAGCAAACGTGTGCGCACAGACAGGAGAGCCATACATACACGATCCTTCCACGATAATGAAATGTGACGGTAAGTACTATACTTTTGGCACGGGTGGAGGCGGCCTCATATCTGATGACGGATATCACTGGCACTCCGGAGGTGTGCGACCCGGACGCGGGGCAGCTCCCGATGTAGTGAAGATTGGAGACAGATACCTTATAGCGTATAGTGCTACGGGCGGAGGTCTTGGCGGAGGTCATAGCGGAAAGGTCCTCACTATGTGGAACAAGACACTTGATCCTAATTCACCCGATTTCGAATACTCCGAACCTATCGAGGTCGCATATTCTGAAGAAAACGAAGACTGCGACGCTATTGATCCGGGACTTCTTCTCGATCCGACTACAGGACGACTGTGGTGTTCCTATGGGACATATTTCGGATTCATACGCCTTGTCGAACTTGATCCGGCCACCGGAGCGCGAAAGGAAGGCAACGAGCCTATAAACATCGCCATCGACTGTGAGGCGACAGACCTCTTATACAGGGATGGTTGGTATTACCTTCTTGGTACTCACGGCACGTGCTGCGACGGTCCAAATTCCACCTACAATATCGTGGTGGGAAGATCAAGAAACGTTGAAGGCCCTTATCTCGACAATATGGGTCGCGATATGCTTCAAGGAGGAGGTAAGATGGTCGCGAGTTCCGGCAATAGGAAGACGGGTGCCGGACATTTCGGCAGATACATTGAAGATGAAGGCGTGGAGAAGATGTCGCTTCATTTTGAGGCGGACTTCGACATGGGCGGACGAAGTGTTCTCGCTGTGCTGCCGTTGCTATGGAAAAATGACTGGCCCGTTGCCGGGGAGCCATTTTTGGAGGATACATATGAGATAGAATCGGAACGTCGTGGCTACGGACTTGAGCTTGCTGTGGATTTTGTGCGGATGGAAGGTGGACGCCATAGGTTCTGGGAACCGCAGACTGAACCCATTGAGCCCCTGAAGGACCAGACACTTGCCGATGTTATCGATTCATGGCCATCCGGCGATATCGACGTTCGGATTGGTGACTATATGTTCAGACCTCATCAGAAATGGACCGTTACTGCCGTGCCGGATGCCGGAGGTTATCTTGGAGCACCTTATTATAAGATTACCATTGAGGGTACCGACCGCGCTCTCGCGGCTACTGCTGATAGAGAGGTATCGACTGTGGAGCACTTCACTGGCGCTGACGAACAGCTGTGGCGAATCGAGCAACTGATTGACGGAACATACCGTATCATGCCAAAAGCTATACCTGGATGCGACGAGGAACTTGTGCTTGTCTCGGTGGCAGACAGCACACCGTCGCTCGGTAAGTTTGATTTCTCAAGCGACAACTCTAAGTGGAACTTTAGAAAAAGATAATCACAAAAATCGTCATAAGGTGCTTTTGAAATCATGAAAAGAATATTATGTATGGGAATGGTGACAACAGTCGCTTCCCTGTTTGCCCAGAACCCAATAATCCACGACCAATTCACCGCTGACCCCACAGCGAGGGTATTCAACGGCAGAATGTACCTCTACCCTTCCCACGACATCGTGAGCCCGATCGAATCCCTCTCCGACTGGTTTTGCATGGCCGATTATCACGTATTTTCCTCCGACAATCTTGTTGATTGGACAGCCCATGGTGTGATACTGACACAGAACAATAT
>JAIDSM010000135.1 GCA_029061225.1 Muribaculaceae bacterium | reverse complement strand
GTCAATACACGCTTTTATTCAATATGTCTAAAATTCCCGCCGCCAGACATCACTGTCTACTCTTAGACTGCCCAACGGCGCGGATTCGGTTGCAAAAGTAACGTTATTTTTTTAAATCCGCAAAAAAATTTAAGATTTTTATAAAAAAAAACACTATCTTATGCATATAAGAACTGTAAAATGGACTTGGTCTTTCAATTAACAAGCAAAATCGGCTCCGGAAGAAAGGAGCCGATTTTGCTTTAAATTATTTCTATTATAGATTACTTCAGGGCGGCGATGGAGGCCTTGATGGCGGCGATCTTTTCGGTGGCGTCGCTCTGCTTCTTTCGCTCCAGGGCGATGACCTGCTCGGGGGCGTTGGCCACGAAGCGCTCGTTGGAGAGTTTCTTCTCTACTCCGGCAAGGAAGCCTTCGTAGCGTTTGAGTTCTTTCTCCAGCTTGGCAAGTTCTTCCTCGACATTGATCTTGTCGGCGAGAGGCACGCTGTATTCTACCGGGCCGACCAGGAATGCTACAGATGTAGCGCCCTTCTCTTCGATGGGAGTAATGTCTTTCACATTGCCCATCTTCAGAAGCACTGAGTCGAGACTGCCGTCGTGCTGACCCTTAACCTCTACGGAAATCTCCTCCTTGTTGGCGATCTGGCGCTGCTTGCGGATGGCGCGCAGGCCGGTGATAATCTCTTTCAGAGTCTCGAATTTGGCAAGCAGAGCCTCGTCCACCTCTCCGGCGGCAGGGAGGGTGGTGTTCATGATGCTGTCGCCGTCCTTGCGCTCTGCGAGATGCTGCCAGAGTTCCTCGGTGATGAAGGGCATGAAGGGATGGAGAAGCTGAAGAAGCGTCTCGAAGAACTTCATGGTCTCAGCATAGGTCTTTCCGTCGATGGGACTGCCATATGCCGGCTTAATGACCTCGAGATACCAGCTTGAGAATTCATCCCAGAAGAGTTTGTAGACTGCCATCAGAGCCTCCGAAATACGGAACTTGCCCATCAGGTCTTCCACCTCATTCATGGTCTTGTAAAGCTGTGAGCGGAACCAATCGACGGCAATCTTCGAACTTTCCGGTTGCGGAATTGCATCATCTACGCTCCAGCCCTGAATGAGGCGGAAGGCGTTCCAGATCTTGTTAGCGAAGTTACGGCCCTGCTCAACGAGAGCATCGTCGTACATGATGTCGTTGCCGGCAGGAGCTGACAGCATGAGGCCCATACGGACGCCGTCGGCTCCGAATTTGTCGATTAACTCGAGGGGGTCGGGTGAGTTTCCGAGCGACTTGCTCATCTTGCGGCCTATCTTGTCGCGCACGATGCCGGTGAAATAAACGTTGCTGAAAGGTTTGTCTCCGACGTATTCGTATCCGGCCATAATCATTCGGGCCACCCAGAAGAAGATGATGTCCGGGCCCGTCACGAGTGTTGCCGTGGGATAATAGTATTTGAGTTCCTCGTTGTCAGGATCGAGGATACCGTTGAAAAGGGTGATGGGCCAGAGCCAGGAACTGAACCAAGTGTCGAGCGCGCCTTCATCCTGAACAAGATCGTCGAGCTGAAGGTCGAGTCCACTCTCCTTACGCGCCTTTTCGAGGGCCTGCTCCTTTGTCTCACCCACGGCGATACGAGTCTCACCGTCCACATCATAGTAGTATGCCGGGATACGATGTCCCCACCAGAGCTGACGGCTGATACACCAATCCTGGATGTTTTCAAGCCAAAGGCGATAGGTGGTCTTGTACTTTTCGGGCACGAACTTGATATAATCCTCCATCACAGGAGCGAGGGAAATCTCGGCAAAGTGGCGCATATTGATAAACCACTGCAGAGACAGACGGGGTTCGATAGCCACTTTGGTGCGCTCAGAGTAGCCGACATTATTGGTGTAATCCTCCACCTTTTCCATCAGACCGGCTTCCTCGAGATCCTTGGCTATCTGCTTGCGAACCTCGAAACGATCCATACCCGCATATTTACCGCCATGCTCGTTGAGGGTAGCGTCTTCGTTGAAGATATCGATGGTCTCGAGATTGTGAGTCTTTCCGAGCATGTAGTCGTTCTTGTCATGAGCCGGAGTCACCTTGAGGCAACCGGTACCGAAATCTATCTCCACATAGCGGTCTTCGATGACGGGAATCTCCCGCCCTACGAGGGGAACGATCACTTTCTTTCCCTTGAGCCATTCATTTTTAGGATCTTTGGGATTGATACACATGGCAGTGTCTCCCATGATTGTCTCGGGACGTGTGGTCGCTACCACAGCATAACGACCTTCCGGATCATCGGCCACATAATAGCGCAGATAGTAGAGCTTGGAATGCTCCTGCACGAAGTTCACCTCATCGTCGGAGATTGCGGTGCGGTTTTTCGGATCCCAGTTGACCATACGCAGTCCGCGATAGATAAGGCCTTTATCATAGAGATCGCAGAATACCTTCGTCACGCTCTTTGAGCGAAGCTCATCCATGGTGAACGCAGTGCGGTCCCAGTCGCATGAGGCGCCGAGCTTACGGAGCTGCTGAAGGATGATGCCGCCGTGGGTATGTGTCCAATCCCACGCATGTTCGAGAAACTCCTCACGGGTAAGGTCGGTCTTCTTTATGCCCTGCTCGGCGAGTTTCTGAATAACCTTTGTCTCCGTGGCGATTGCGGCATGGTCTGTGCCGGGCACCCAGAGGGCGTTCTTTCCCATCATGCGCGCACGACGAATGAGGATATCCTGAATGGTGTTGTTGAGCATATGGCCCATATGAAGGACTCCGGTCACATTTGGTGGCGGAATCACGATGCAGTATGGCTCACGCTCGTCAGGTACGGAATGGAACATCTTGTGACGCTCCCAGTACTCATACCATTTGTCTTCAACCTCATGCGGGTTGTATTTGGTGGCTAATTCACTCATATCTTTTACTTATTTTGCTTTTAAAGTGCAAAATTAGTAAAAATAATTGAGAATTGGGAATTGAGAATTGAGAATTTTAATTAATTGAGAATTGGGAATTGGGAATTGAGAATAATTGAGAATTGAGAATTTAAGTTTAAATTGAAATCAACTATACAAATCGCCTCTCCGAGGCTACTGAGACTTAGTATCATCTCCTCAGGCTGAAGCCTGAGGTTTCTACACGATGTCAGCTCTCCGAGCTGAGATTGTACTTGAAATAGGCCGAATTCTCAAATTCTGCCATCAGTTCTTGAAGAGACATGGCGCGGGGAGATGGGATGAGGGAGGCGCGGTGGGCGGCCATGCCGAGAATTTCCTCCGGAGAATGGTGAGCGCGGAGATATTCCATCGAAAGTGACCGGTCCCGTTTTGACAGACGGATACCGGCTTCGTTGCAGACAAGCGGCACATGGGCGAATTCGGGAGGATCGTATCCAAGAAGACGATACAGATATATCTGCTGGGCGGCTGAAAGGAGCAGGTCGTCGCCACGCATGACTTCCGTCACACCCATAAAAGCATCGTCGACGACCACCGCGAGCTGATACGACCAGGCTCCGTCGCCACGGCGCACTATGAAGTCGCCACAGTGACGGGCCAGATTAACCGTCTGCGGTCCTTTGATTCTGTCTGCAAAAGAAATCTCTTCGTCCGGGACTGCAAGACGAACTGCCGCCCCGGGTCGCTCCACGAAAGGTGAAGGAAGTAGTGCCGGACGGCATGTACCTTTATAAACCACTCTCCCATCCGATTCATGAGGAGCCTGCGTTGCGAGGATGTCTGCGCGAGTACAGGTGCAAGGATAGCAGAGGCCGGAAGCTTTCAGACGCTCCAAAGCCTCTTCATAGAAATGATGGCGCCGGCTCTGCACATACGGACCATTGGGTCCTTTTCCGTCAAGGCCTCCTTCATCCCATTCGAGACCGAGCCAATGAAGGTCATCTTCTATCATTCGGACATGCTCCAACTTTGAACGCTGAGGATCGAGATCCTCTATGCGGAGAATCCACTTTCCTCCTCGCGACTTGACGGAGAGCCATGACAGAAGAGCTGTGTATATATTGCCAAGATGCATGCGCCCGGAGGGTGATGGGGCAAAGCGGCCGACTATATTCTTCAAAAGATTAAATATTAAAGATTAAAGATTAAAGATTAATGATCAATCATGATTGACCATGTGAATAAGGAACGGACAAGGAGTATTAAAAATTGTAAAAATTACACTCATTTTAAACCTTTGTGGGTTTACTTTGTTCTAATGGTATAAAGTAAGAAATTAGTTTCATGATGTTAGGTTAGTAAAATGTATTATGGAAAGCACTTAACGGCAGTCATTTGTGAAAATGGCGGCCGTTTTTTTAATTCATAATGCATAATGCATAATTCATAATAGACCGTACGCAGCTGATACCCGCGATTATTGAAGATTTTAGGATGGATATTTGGTAGAATGGTCAAAAAATAGTAATTTTGCATCCATAACCAACTATTACAGAAAATTGGATACAGACCCTTTACCTGCACACAGTCCGCTGCTGGCCTCGAGTCAGCTTGCATCTACCGCAATATCACTGCATGCTCCGGAAGACTGGACGTCTTGGAGCGTCATAGTATTGATAGCCCTTATCTGCCTTTGCCTTTCCGCTTTCGTGTCGGGGAGTGAAATTTCTTATTTCGGTCTTTCTCAGTCAGACATCGAAGAACTCGAGGAGGATGACAATCCCTCGGCAAAGAAGGCCTTGAAACTCCTTAAAAATCCGGAGAAACTGCTCGCCACCATCCTCATAGCAAACAATCTTGTAAACATCACGATGGTAGTGCTTCTGACGTTTGCAATCAACCAGGCTGTAACGTTTCACTCGGCAGTAGTCGGATTTCTTCTGCAGACCGTATTGCTGACATTCCTTCTCCTTCTTTTCGGTGAAATATTTCCGAAACTCGTAGCAAGGGGACGCAGCATGAAGTGGGCTCTCATGGCCGCATCCGGAATAGGCTTTTTCTCAAGCCTGTTCACTCCTCTCTCTGCAATGCTCGTGAAGTCTTCTACCATCATCAACAAGGTAGTCGCGAAGAAACAGGAGAACCTCACCACAGACGAGCTTGAAAAGGCTCTTGAGATATCCGACCTTCAGGAAGGGCAGGACAAGGAGATGCTTGAGGGAATCCTGACTTTCGGAGAGAAGGGAGCGAGCGAGATAATGATCTCCCGAGTAGACGTGACAGATATCGAGTATCACGCTGACTTCAAGGAAGTTCTTGACGTAATCGTAAAGTCGGGTTACAGCCGCATTCCGGTATACGACCGAACACAAGACACGATCAAGGGCATACTCTATTCAAAAGACCTTCTCCCCTATATCGGAACACAGGATGAGAAATTCAGATGGCAGGCTCTGATAAGGGATGCCTATTTCGTACCTGAATCCAGGTCACTTGATGACCTGCTCGAGGATTTCCGTACAAAAAAGATCCATATGGCAATCGTCATTGACGAATACGGCGACACTCAGGGAATCGTGACACTCGAAGACGTCATTGAAGAGATCGTAGGCGAAATCGACGACGAGTATGATGAAAGCCAAAACCTCTACCGAAAGATATCGCCGGATACCTACGTGTTTGACGCAAAGATACCTATAAGCGACTTCTGCCGCGTGACGGAAACAGAGGAGGAGGAACTGGGCGACATCGGCGATGCCGAGACCCTTGCGGGTCTTATGCTGGAAATCAAGGGTGACTTCCCCGAAAACAAGGAGTCGCTGCAACGAGGACCGTTCCGCTTCCTCATCATGCAGATGGAGAAGCACCGCATCACTAAGATCAGAGCGTCTAAAGTTAAGAGTTAAGAGTTAAGGGTTAAGAGTTAAGAGATAAGGGGAAAGGGGTGAGTAATAATTCAAGTTGATTACTTTAAATTCTCAAATATTATACCATGGAGGATTTCATGTATGAGAGGGAGACGGCTCCCAGCGGCGTAGCCGTGGAAACGATATACGGTGCTGATGAAAAATCGGCAAAGGTATGGAAACTCTTCGCGTTGCAGATTTTCTCTGAGGCTGAAGGAGATTACCGGTCGATAGAGCATCTGGAGTGCGGTGCTCCGGTGCTTGACGGAATCGCACAGCGAATATCAATATCACATACCCCTCACTGCATGGTGATAGCGTCACTCCCCAAGACTCCGGACATAGATCTGACATGCGTCAACGCGCGTACGGCACTCGGAATCGATCTTGAGAAAAAGGACAGAAGCCAGGTTCTTAAAATACGAGACAAGTTCCTTTCAGATAATGAAAAATCATTGCTGCCGGAGGTAAAGGACATCGACAATGCGACAGAGCGGGACGTAATGACCCACATCCTTGCCTGGACATGCAAGGAAGCCCTATACAAAGCGGATATGGGGAATGCAAGGGATTGGAAGGAGGACTATAGGATAACGAAACTACCACTCATCGCTTCCAGCATTAAGTCTGCCTCATCCAATAAATACGGAAGGGGGTTGATTAAAACTGCCGATGGTGACATGGAGATGTTGCTCAGCTCTTGGGAATTTGAGGGTCACATCGTTACATTGGCTTTTTCAGGAAAAATAGCCAGGTATCCACTATAATAACACACGCGATTGCGGACGCACGAGCCGTGCGTCCCTACAAATCAAACGAAAAACTTAAATTTTTTTGCCGTTGACTCCGATGCCGAAAAGGGCATAGTCATAATATGACGGATCGTCGGGACGGAACTTTCGGAGCACTTCCGTAAGTTCTTCCACGGCTTTTCGGTCATCCTGTTTCCGAGTGAGGAGGCCAAGATCCCGGGCTGTATTGCCGACGTGAACGTCAAGCGGGATATAGAGCTTTGACTTGGGTATGGAACTCCATACTCCCATGTCGACAATGCCATCGTCGCGGACGAGCCATCGAAGAGCCATATTTACCCGTTTCAGGGCAGTCTGCTTCAGATTGTTGGGTAGACCACGCTTAGAGACCACTCCCCCATTAGCATCGGTGATGATCTTCTGCATCTCTCCTACAAGTTTCCATGCAGGAGCGGGATCATCCGCCGCATTCACAGCCGCACTGAACGCATCAAGCGAAGGATAGCGGCGATAGATCTCGCGAAGACCGGTCAGGAGATGCTGAAGATCGCGGGCGAAGAAAGTGCGGTGGATGTTCTGAGCAGGATCAAGGTCAAGATAACCTTCATCCATCACGTAGTTATAAGGGTCATGCTCCATAAGGGAGATCAGCCTTTCGGCGTCGCGGCATATCATGCTCCGCTTGCCCCATGCTATCAAGGAAGCAAGCAGAGAGACGATCTCTATATCCTGCAGCTTATCGAATCTTCTCGGAAACTGCACCGGATCCTCAGGAATAAACTCCGGACGATTGATAAGGGCAGCCTGCTCATCAAGAAACTGTTTCATTTAAGGGTTAAGGGTTAAGGGTTAAGAGTTAAGGGTTAAGAGTTAAGGGTTAAGTAGGAATGCATAATTCATAATGCATAATTGTTAGTCTCTGGAATTCAGAAGATAAAACATTTATGAAATTATGTATTTAATTTGAATAACAACTTAGGGGGTGAGGATCAGAAGGTGATTTCGACGGGTTTTGATTCCCGGTTGAAACGATCAAGAGCAGTGACTGCAAAACGCATGCCCTTGACAAGCGAGTCATCATCTTCATCTGCCACAAGATACTCCTTGCGCGGAGTCATCAGCATTATCGCCTCTACATTGTCGATGTCGGTCTCTTCATCATCAAGAAAAGAATAGACTACGAATCGAACCGGATCAGTAGCTTTCTGCGACTTGGCAGCGGCATCCCACTCAAGATAAGCCTTACCATCCTTCTTAGTGAGTCGGAGATTGCTTACAGGGGACGGCTTAACTTTCTGATCGCCATACGCGGGAGGAAGGGCGACCGTGTTCTGATGCACGTAGGCGAGCGAATCCGCTACTCCCTTCATATTGCCAGTCACCCAATAGCCATGCCACCATACATTACCCTTGATATTCGGAAGATCGCGTGAAAGCTTCACTTTTGTGGCGAGTTCATTGGAGTCGCCAGCTTTGGGATCGGCCGTGTTCATGGTGCGCTGCACATCCTGCCCTATGAATACATCGACTCCATAAGAGTTATCATTCCACCAATGAGCCAGGTGGCGACTCGGAGCAGCCTTGAAATCGAGTGTCCAATAGAGCTGCGGGGCAAGATAGTCGACCCATCCGTTCTTAGCCCACAGAAGGACGTCGGCATAGAGTCCGTCGTAGTTCTGAAGGCCATTGGAATCCGAACCTCGCGGATCGGTCTTCTTATTGCGCCATATACCGAAAGGACTTACACCGAAACGAACCCATGGTTTAGTTTCCTTTATAGTATTGTTCATCTGCTCTATGAGAAGGTCGACATTATGACGGCGCCAGTCGGCCCTATTCATGCCTCCTCCAAACTTAGCGTAGGAGGCATCGTCGGGAATATTTACTCCAGCGGTCGGGTACGGGTAGAAATAGTCATCGATATGTATGGCATCCACATCATAGCGGGAGGTGATGTCTTTCACAACCTCGCATATATAATCGCGGTTTTCCTGATAAGCCGGATCGAAGAACACCTTACCGTCATACTTGAAAAAGCGTTCGGGATACTTATTGGATATGTGATCTGCAGGAAGCACCTCTTTCGGAGATGACGTCACACGATATGGATTTAGCCATGCATGAAGCTCCATGCCCCGCTTGTGGGCTTCTTCTATGGCGAATTCAAGGGGATCCCAAAGAGGAGCAGGGGCCACTCCCCTTTTCCCTGTAATCCAGCTCGACCATGGTTCTATATCACTGATATACGCTGCATCTGCTGTAGGACGCACCTGAAATATAATCGCGTTGCATCCTGCGCGGTGAAGCCGGTCAATCTGGTCGGCGATATAAGCCTTCAACTGAGCCGTACCCTTCTTCTGGGTATTCATATATTGGGTCTGTCCGATGATATGCAGCCATGCTCCCCGAAATTCTCGTTTGGGATTGGAGGCGGCAGAGGCAAGAAAGGGAAGGAGAATCGAAAATAGAATCAATCGTAGTTTCATAGACAAATACACAAAGACTGTTCAGTAAAAAATACAGTAGCGGACGCACGAACCGTGCGTCCCTACCAAGTCATTTGAAAAACATTATCAGTTGTCGGGATACATTGAGTCCCACCACTGGGGTGCATCCTGCAGATACTTGGCAAACCAAGCCATAATGGCAGCATGCCAGGGCTGACGCTTGTCGTAGTCGGAAATATAGTGGTTTTCGCCATCCACCTGAATGAACTCCACGTCACGTCCGAGGATACGGAGCGCGTTGAAGAGCTGAATGCTCTCTCCAATCGGCACATTGGTATCAGCGTTTCCATGAAGGAGGAGAATGGGAGTATGGATCTTATCGGCGTTGAAAAGGGAACCCTGCTTGGTGAAGAGGTCGGGATTATTCCATGGATATGATTCGGGAGCTGCGGTAGTATTGTAGGAATACCCCCAGTTGCCCTCGCCCCAATATGAAGTCACGTCGGAGATGCCGGCATGAGATACGGCTGCAGCAAAGATATCCGTAAGAGTCTGGAGATACTGGGTCATGAATCCTCCGTAGCTGGCACCAAGACAACCGATTTTCTTATCGTCGACGAAGTCGTGAGTCCTGCAGTATTCCTTGACACCTTCGATTATATCTTCTGCCGTACGCTTACCCCATGCGTTGGCATGGCGGGCTGAAAACTCCTGACCATAACCGTAGGCGCCGGAAGGATTCATCACCAGAGTGACATAGCCGCGCGATGCGAATATCTGCGGATCGTAGACGCTGACATATCGCTGGCTTGGCGAGCAACCTCCATAATAGTAAACTATCATCGGATACTTCTTCTTGGGGTCGAAGTCCGGAGGAAGCACCTGCATGCAGTCGATAGTTGTGCCGTCAGAAGCCTTAAACGTCCATGAGGAAGCCTCTCCGGGCTGAAGATCGGGGAATTCCGCCGTGTAAGGATCATCAATAATGCGCAATTTACCATTCTTCGCATCCAACATCTCGGCACGACCTGCGTAATGATAATCCGATCCGACAGCCGCTATCCATCTCGATTCGTCGAGACCGATTGAGAAACCGTTGATGTAAGGCATTCCGAAATCAAACTTAGATATTTTACCGGAATTCGGATTCATGGAGTACACGTTGAGGTCAAACCCATCCGAAGCACGGAAATACACCTGGCCATCAGCCCGATTCCATACAGGTTCTCCTTCTATGGAAGGATTGAAATCGCGGGTCATAGGACGCACTGACTTGTCGGCGATATCGAGTATGAAACCCTGCACATCGTAATCGTTGCTGTATTTATGTCCGCCGTTGTTCTTTCCTACACCATTCAATGACTCAGGTCCTCCCGTGATGAAAAGACGCTTTCCATCCGGAGAATAAGTCACCGACCGTAGATAAGGATCCGCCTTCACAAGAGTGTCCACGGCAAGCGTCTGAAGGTCGAGCTGCATGATATCCTGAAAATAGAAGGGGAAGACATCCATTTTCTCGGTGACAGATCCATATATGAGTTTCCTGCTGTCGGGAGAAACGTCATATACAGTAGTCGAGTTGCCGGCATAAGTAAGGGGTTGACGGATACCTGTCTTCAGATCATAACGCTCAAGATAGTATCTGTCACGATGACCTCTGAGGCGATCGTCCGGATTACGGAGGCGCAGCAGCGGACCGCTGTCTTTGGTACCTTCCACATACTTGTGGAAGATAAGGAAACTCTCGTCGGGGCTCATGAAGAAACTGCTCTCCGGGAGATCCTTGGCCAAGAGGGTCTGCCGCATGGTGGAGGCATCGAGTGAGTACAGGGAGTATGTGTCATCTGTAGACTCAGTATAGCAAAGCCTGCTCCCTTTATCCATCCAGAAAGAGTTCATGGGAATATTCACGCTTACGGTCTTTCCCGAGGCGCACTCCTGAAGGACAGCCCACGACTTATACTTTCCCTCTCCATACATATTATAATAGCGGACCACCATGAATCTGCCATCCGGAGATACAGAGACACTGCGTACTCGCTCCCCGAG
Organism: Muribaculaceae bacterium; assembly: GCA_029061225.1. GTDB lineage: Bacteria > Bacteroidota > Bacteroidia > Bacteroidales > Muribaculaceae > Lepagella. Next base: position 42,008 of record JAIDSM010000135.1, on the reverse strand, counting down.
AGCAGACTCATCGATGCGGAAGCGTTTCTTTATCGAGGGTCCATGAGAGAATTCCACATCCCCGAACTCCGCATCAGGCACAAACTCGAGCGCGATTGCCGGATCGGCAGGATCTTCCGGAAATGATATAAATGTCACAAAAAGATCGGCAGTCTCCGCCGGTTCAAGTTCGATATCAACATCCTTCCAGCTACCTACGGAGTCAGCAGACGTTACCTTCAGCAGACTCGACGAACCGTTGTAAAGCTGAGCCATCACATTAGACTTCAGACGTAGCTTGCCGCTGACGTAGCGAGAAGGACGAAGTCGTGTGGCAAGCGTACGCAAAACCGGGTCGCCGACAGCCTTGGGGAACGCAACAGAGAAAGCTGTGTCTGCTGCGGCATCCATCCAGTCGGCACCCGGCTTCTCAAGCTTCCGGTTGGCCACGGAAAGAAGCATGTCATTGCTGAAGGCATTTTTAGAGGAAAAAACGGAGTCGGCGGGAATCACCGGAAGTCGCAGGCCGACGGAAGGCGACACCTTGTAGGCATCAAACCTTACAGATGCGTCATCGCCCCTCATCGTAAAGAATGATAGGGCGATGGCAGACGCAGTCATAGCTGCTGTCAGTTTATTAATCATAGGTCTAATCTTTATTTACCGGAAGTTTCGTAGGCCTTAATGGACTTAAGCTTTATATCAAATATCAGTGTAGAATACGGAATAATACTTGAACTTATGGTGCCATATCCCGCATTGGTCGGGATCACACATGTCACTGAGTCACCTACATGCATAGTCGTAAGCACCGTCCAGAAACCAACAATCAGGCTGCTGGGCTTGCAGGAATATACGCTGTCGGCCAAAGAGTAGCTATTTTGAAACACAGTGCCATTTATATATCTGCCTTCGTATTTAACTTCCACAGTGGAATTATCCATCGGGACAAGATTCGATGCAGTCTGGCTTCGGTCATTGTGCCACTGAGCAAGAATGGAAACACCCGGAGCCCACACCGGCTCAATCTTTTCGTAGACATTATTTCCGTCAGCCCCAATGGTATCCTGCATCCTTGTAAAGTAAGTCTCATTCTGAAACTTCCACGCGTCAAGATCAAACGAATTTTTGTCGTTGTCGTCATTGAGGCAGGAAGTGAGACCGGCAGCCACCATCAGGGATAGAGCAGTGGGTATTATAAATCTCTGAATATTCATTTACGTATTTAGGTTCTACGTTTTGAGTTAATCGTTGATATTTATGTTTCGCAAGCTCAACTTAAGGGTTGGTTAAATGGCTATAGGGTAAGATTTGACTCTGATTAGAATAGTTCAGAATAACAATTTTATATTATCCACATAACCTTTAACCCGATAACCTTAAAACCCTCAACTATCGCCTGCGAAAGTTGAATTATTTAGAATTCCACCTTTGGAGCCTTGTTGGCGCCAGCCTCGGCCTTGAACTGCTCCTTCTCCTTGAATCCGAACCATCCGGCGTAGATAGTAGTGGGGAACTTCTTGATCGAGGTGTTGTATTCCTTCACAGCCTGTGTATAGCGTTCACGCTCGGTGGCGATGCGGTTTTCGGTACCCTCAAGCTGAGTCTGGAGATCTATGAAATTCTGGTTGGCCTTAAGGTCGGGATACGCTTCCTTCACAGCATTCACATAAATATCAAGGGCACCCTTGAGTTTGCTCTGAGCTTCCTGATACTGCTGGATGTTCTGCTGAGGATTCTCGACCGATTCTGCCGCCTGATAGGCTTCGGAAAGACCGGCACGGGCCTGCGTCACCTTTATGAATGTCTCGCTCTCATGCTCCGAATATCCCTTTACCGTATTTACAAGATTAGGGATAAGGTCGGCCCGACGCTGGTATTGGTTCTCAACCTGAGCCCAAGCCTGGTCGACAGTCTGCTCCTTCTCCACGAGGGAGTTGTAGTTGCAGCTTGAAAGCGTCGAAAGCGCGATGAGAGCTATGACAGCCATCGCTATCTTGCTTAAAATTTTCTTCATGACTTGATTCTTTATTGAATAAGGTCCTTAAAGTCTTTAAGGTCCTTAAGGACTTTAAGGACCCTTGACGAAGCAATCAGAGGAGTTTGCGGAGAAGTGAATTGAGTGATACCTTCTCTGCAAGGATCTTCTCAAGATCGTCGATGTTGACACGCTCCTGCTCCATGGAGTCGCGATGACGGAGGGTGACTGTGTTGTCTTCGAGGGTCTGGTGGTCGACGGTGATGCAGAACGGAGTACCGATCGCATCCTGACGACGGTAACGTTTACCGATGGAATCCTTCTCATCCACCTGGCATGTGAAGTCGAAACGTAGACGATGCTGAATCTCACGTGCCTTCTCCGGAAGACCATCTTTCTTCACGAGGGGAAGCACCGCACACTTCACGGGAGCGATCGGGGCGGGGAAATGAAGTACTACGCGACGGTCGCCGTTGCCGAGGTCCTGATCCTCATAGCAGCTGCAGAGCACGCTGAGGAACATACGGTCTACACCGATTGAAGTCTCAATCACGTAAGGAACATAGCTCTGGTTGAGTTCAGGATCAAAATACTGAATCTTCTTCCCTGAGAACTTCTCATGCTGGCTAAGGTCGAAGTTGGTGCGGGAATGGATACCCTCCACTTCCTTGAATCCGAACGGCATCTGGAACTCGATGTCGGTAGCCGCATTGGCGTAGTGAGCCAATTTCTCATGGTCATGGTAGCGGTACTTGGAGTCGCCGAGGCCAAGAGCCTTATGCCATTTGAGACGTGTCGCACGCCAATAGTCGAACCACTTCATCTCCTCTCCCGGACGAACGAAGAACTGCATCTCCATCTGCTCAAACTCACGCATACGGAATATGAACTGACGCGCCACAATCTCATTGCGGAATGCCTTTCCGATCTGAGCGATACCGAACGGGATACGCATGCGGCCGGTCTTCTGCACGTTGAGATAGTTGACAAATATACCCTGAGCGGTCTCCGGACGAAGATATACGTCCATTGCGCCGTCGGCAGTAGAGCCCATCTCAGTCTTGAACATGAGGTTGAACTGACGCACGTCGGTCCAGTTCTTAGTGCCGCTGATCGGATCTACGATCTCATAGTCGAGTATGATCTGCTTGAGTTCTGCGAGGTCGTTGGCGTTCATGGCGTCGGAGAAACGCTGGTGAAGCTCGTCGCGTTTTTTCTGATGCTCAAGCACTCGTGCGTTGGTAGCTCGGAACTGAGCTTCGTCGAAAGCATCGCCAAAACGTTTTGCGGCTTTAGCCACCTCTTTGTTAATCTTATCGTCGATCTTGGCGATCTCATCCTCGATGAGGACATCGGCACGATAACGTTTCTTCGAGTCGCGGTTATCGATAAGGGGATCGTTGAAAGCATCGACGTGTCCTGAAGCCTTCCAGATGGTCGGGTGCATGAAGATCGCGGAGTCGATGCCTACTATGTTGTCGTGGAGCATTGTCATGGACTCCCACCAGTAGCGCTTGATATTGTTTTTGAGTTCCACGCCGTTCTGGCCGTAGTCGTATACGGCGCTGAGGCCGTCGTAGATTTCCGATGACTGGAATACAAAACCGTATTCCTTGGCATGTGCCACTATCGTCTTGAAGACATCTTCCTGTTTTGCCATATTTCTATGCAGTATTTTATGCGGTTGTTTCTATTGTACGTTTAAGATGCAAATTTAATCATTTTTTTTCAAACTTCGGGAGGATTTACATATTTTTCATCTCTCGGAGGGTTATTTTTTCAATTTATATAAAGATGAGAGGAGATTTTTCGATTTTTTTTGCTAATTTTGCCTTTTAAATGAGAAATATGCATAAAACGAAAAAGGTAGGCATACAGGGAATACCCGGGTGTTTCCACGACATCGCCGCCCACGAATGGTTTTCGGAAGAGGATATCGAGACAATAGGATTCGGTTCTTTCGAAGAAATGTTCACGGCTCTTGACGCCGACAGGGAGATGATGGCGGCTGTAGCTATAGAAAACACCATAGCAGGGGCCCTCCTACAGAATTTCGAATACATACGGAAGAGCGGGCGTAAAGTAATCGGCGAATGCCGGATCAGAGTCTCACATTCACTCTGCGCCCTCCCGGGCACACCGATAGAGGATATAAAGGAAGTCCGCTCCCATTATATGGCTCTACTCCAATGCCGACAGTTTCTTTCACTCCACCCCCATATCAAGAAGAGGGAAGATTTCGATACGGCAGGATGCGCAAGGAAGGTAGCGGAGGAGCAGATGGCCGGGACCGCAGCTATCTCGCCTGCATATGCCGCACGCCTGTATGGTCTCGAAGTGCTGGCTGAAGGGATAGAAGATGACAACCGCAATTTCACCCGCTTCCTTATAATAGGACCGGAGGATTCCCCTACCCCTGAAGACGCGGATAAGATATCGGTGGCATTCACAGTGCCCCACGAGAAAGGAGCCCTGTCGAAAGTGCTGACCATCCTTACATTCTACGACATCAACCTTACGATGCTTCAGTCTATGCCTGTGGTGGGACATGAATGGGAATACAGGTTTTACGCCGATCTAACGTTTGACGACAGAGAAAGGTGCGAGCAGGCACTTACAGCAGTAAGACCCCTCACGAGCGACTTCAAGATCCTCGGCACATACAGGCAATATAAAATATAGAATCAACCAAACAACAAACAATCAGAATCTACTATATATATGATGGAAGATATAAAACCTCTATTCGATGAGGAATATATTGTAAAGGAGCCGATAATTATAGGAGGCCCATGCTCTGCGGAAAGCGAACAGCAGGTGCTCGACACCGCGAGGGAACTGGCCGGCGGCGGAGTCAAGATATTCCGTGCCGGAATCTGGAAGCCCCGCACTATGCCCGGAAGCTTCGAGGGCGTCGGGCTTGCCGGACTGCCATGGCTTATTAAGGTGAAAGAAGAGACCGGAATGAAGGTTGGCACCGAAGTCGCCAACAAGAGCCATGTAATAAGCGCGTTGTCGGCCGGAGTGGACATTATCTGGATTGGCGCGCGAACGACTGCGAATCCTTTCGCAATGCAGGAAATAGCTGACACTCTTCAGGAAATGGGACGCGACATACCGGTACTGATAAAGAATCCCGTGAATCCCGACCTCGACCTCTGGATAGGAGCAGTCAAGCGTATATACAACGCAGGTATAAGGCGAATCGGTGTGATACACAGAGGATTCAGCAGCTACGGCAAGCACATATACCGCAATCAGCCCATGTGGGGACTCCCCTTTGAATTCGCAAGGAGGTTTCCCCAGATACCTGTATTCTGCGATCCAAGCCATATAAGCGGAGAGCACGACCTTGTGGCCCCCCTGAGCCGCCATGCCCTCGACATGGGATTTGACGGCCTCATGATAGAAAGCCACTGCAACCCTCGGTGCGCCCTCAGCGATGCGAAACAGCAACTGCTCCCCTCCGAACTGGTAAGTCTCGTGAAGGAGTTGAAAGTGAGGGAAAAACCGACCGGCACCCCTGAACTTGATGCGCTGCGAAGTGAAATAGACCAGATAGACGCAGAGCTGATCGACCTCCTGGCCAAGAGAATGGCCGTATCGAAGAAAATTGGAGAATATAAGAAAGAGCACAACATGATGGTGGTGCAGCTCGGACGCCATGACAAGATCATGAAGGAGAGAACCGAAATGGGGGAGAAACTCGGTCTTCCGAAGGAATTCGTAGGGAGGATCATGAGCGCCATTCATGAAGAGAGCGTCAAGAGACAGCTCTGAGATTTAATGATTAATGATCAATGATTAATGATCAATTATCAATGATTAATGATTAATGATCAATGATTAATGATCAATGATTATTAATTAAGATCATTGAATAATGATTGATCATGATATCTGATGATGCATCATGATTTATCTTGAATAATTCTTACAACCTGACAACTCAATAGATTATGAAAGAACAAGAAGAGAACCTTACGACAGGGACGGGACTGCCGGAGAACGCCTTCAGAGAACTGGCGGCCGACGAGCAGTTTACCCCTGTGATGCATCCTGCCCACGACCAGCAGGAGGCTACCCCCTATTCAGTGGGAATGGGACTTATCATGGCTGTGATTTTCTCAGCAGCGGCAGCCTACCTGGGACTAAAGGTAGGCCAGGTGTTTGAGGCAGCTATCCCTATCGCCATCATAGCGGTAGGCCTCTCAAACGCCCTCGGCAAAAAGAACGCCCTCGGACAGAACGTAATCATACAGTCGATCGGAGCCTGCTCCGGAGTGATCGTAGCAGGCGCTATCTTCACGCTGCCAGCTCTCTTCATACTCCAGGCCAAATATCCGGAGATCACAGTACAATTTTATCAGATATTCCTCAGCTCCCTGCTCGGCGGCATCTTAGGCATACTCTTCTTCATCCCCTTCCGGAAATACTTCGTGAAGGACATGCACGGCAAGTATCCCTTCCCTGAGGCTACAGCCACCACCCAGGTGCTCATCTCCAGCCAGCAGGCCGACAGCGAGGAAGGAGGACAGGCCAAGACCCTCATCATCGCATCACTTATCGGCGGCATCTACGACTATATAGTCGCCACATTCGGATGGTGGGCCGAAACCGTCACTTCCGTCGCGTCATCTGCAGGACACACCCTCATGGAGAAGACGAAACTCGTCTTGAGCTGCAATACCGGAGCAGCACTGTTGGGCCTTGGTTATATCGTTGGCCTTAAGTACGCATTTGTCATTTTCGCAGGTTCGATATTCGTATGGTGGATCATCATCCCACTGCTGGGCACATACGGCAGCCCTGAATTCCAGGCAATGGATCCGGCCGATATCTTCAGCGGTTACGCACGAATGATAGGCATCGGCGGCATAGCGATGGCAGGCGTCATCGGCATCATCAAGTCGTGGGGCATCATAACCCAGGCAGTCGGACTGGCAAGCAGGGAACTCAAAGGAAAATCCTCAGCTGTGAAGGAAGTACGCTGGCAGACAGATATTTCCATGAAGCACATTGTATTTTTCATCGCTATCGCTCTAGTGGCCGTGCTATTGTTTTTCTGGTTTGGAGTTATCCATACATTCTGGCAGGCTCTGGTAGCATTCGCAGTAGTAGTCATAATAGCCTTCCTCTTCACTACCGTAGCAGCAAACGCGATTGCTATCGTGGGAAGCAACCCAGTGTCCGGAATGACGCTTATGACACTCATCATCGCCTCAGCAATATTCGTCGGTATAGGACTTAACGGAACAAGCGGTATCGTGGCTGCCATGGTGATCGGCGGCGTGGTGTGTACAGCCTTATCAATGGCAGGGGGATTTGTGACTGACCTCAAGATCGGTTACTGGCTCGGCTCCACTCCGAAGAAGCAGGAGAGCTGGAAATTTCTCGGTACACTTGTCTCCGCAGCCACTGTAGGCGGCGTGATCATGGTGCTCAACCAGGTGTACGGATTTACAGGCGACAATGCCCTCGTAGCACCTCAGGCGAATGCGATGGCAAAAGTGATAGAGCCACTCATGATGGGAGGTGACACTCCCTGGATACTGTATATGGTAGGCGCGATACTCGCTTGCATCCTCAACTGGCTGGGTGTTCCGGCACTCGCCTTCTGCCTCGGTATGTTCATTCCTCTCTCGCTCAATACACCGATGCTCGTAGGCGGTGCCATCGCCTACTACGTAAGCAACTCATCGAAAGACGAAAAAATCAACAATGCCCGTCGCGACCGCGGCACTCTGCTCTCGTCCGGCCTGATAGCCGGCGGTGCTCTCTTCGGAGTGTTTGCGGCAATCACACGATTCTGCGGCTTTGAGTATCAGAATCCCCTCGGCATGGAGACAACGCAGATACTCGGATGTGTGGCTTACGCCGCGCTCATCTGCTATCTCATATGGGACAGCTGCCGTGCGAAACCTTTACGCTAATTCCAACAAAAAACAATCTGAGAATAATGAGTGCAGGCCGTGATGGCCTGCATTTTTTTTGCAGATACGCGATATGTGAACCTGCAGTGAGATTGATTTGTTGGATAAGTAAGCATAAACCTATAAAAGCATAACAAAATAAAAATCTCTTAACTATGGATTATCTTTCGAATGACAAACTCGTCATTATCGGAGCCGCCGGCATGATCGGCAGCAACATGGCACAGACAGCCATCATGAAGAAACTCACCCCTAACATATGTCTTTACGATCCATACGGACCGGGACTTGAGGGTGTGGCGGAAGAGCTTAAACAGTGTGGCTTCGAGGGTCTTAACCTTACATACACCACTGATGTGGCAGAAGCCCTCAAGGATGCCAAATATATCGTGAATTCAGGCGGTGCGGCCCGCAAGGCCGGCATGACGCGCGAAGACCTTCTCAAAGGCAACGCTGAAATCGCAGAGGAATTCGGTAAGAACGTCAAGAAATACTGTCCTGACGTAAAGCATATCGTTGTCATCTTCAACCCGGCCGACATCACAGGCCTTATCACGCTTCTCTACAGCGGTCTTAAGCCAAGCCAGGTATCGACTCTAGCGGCATTAGACAGCACCCGTCTGCGCAACGAGCTTTCAAAGCAGCTCAATGTAGAACCGGACAACATCGTCAACTGCCGCACATATGGTGGACATGGAGAACAGATGGCGGTATTCGCTTCAACAGCCAAGGTCAATGGCAAACCTCTTGTAGATTTCATCGGAACAGAACCTCTCACAAAAGAGGCATGGGAAGACCTGAAGCAGCGTGTGATCCAGGGAGGAAAGAGAATCATCGAGCTTAGGGGCAGAAGCTCGTTCCAGAGCCCGGCTTACCTATCTATCGAAATGATCGAGGCTGCTATGGGAGGCGCAATGTTCCGCTGGCCGGTTGGCACCTATGTCAACAACGACCGTTTCAGCCACATCATGATGGCTATGGAGACAACAATCGACAAGGAAGGAGTGACAGTGCAGCCAGTGACCGGAACTCCGGAAGAGGAAAAGGAACTTGAGCAGAGCTACAAGCATCTATGCGCCCTAAGAGACGAGGTGATCCAGCTCGGAATCATGCCTCCTATCTCCGAATGGAGCAAGATCAATCCGAACCTGTAAACTAATGATGAATTATCAATGATCAATTATTAATGATTAATAATGAGAAATCAATAATTAAATTTTTATTGCAAATTGAACATGGTCATTGGTAATCGTGTTTTATAGATAAAATATAATATGTGGATGCCGTGAAACGCATCCACATAACAAAGAAATACACATCCACTAAAGACTAAAACTATGAAAGCACACAGAATCTTCACTTTGATAGCAGCCGCTATCGTATCGATAAGCACAGTATCTGCACAGAACAGCGCTCCGGCTCCAGGGTCGGGAGGTGCGTTCACTCCAAATACAGGCAACAGCGCCCCAGCACCGGGAGCAGGAGGAGCTTTCACACCCAACGTACCTATGGGTCCCGGCCCGGGCGCAGGGTTTGGCCCGAATGTCCCGATGTGGGGTACAAGCAACTCCATGATGAACGGAGGCCCTTGGGGACCCGGCTCTTTCTCAGGCCCATACAACAATGGACCAGGATACAACTATGGGCAATCGAAAGTAATAGCAGTAGGTTATGACGCTCAAGGAGTATGGGAAACGATTCCGATGGTGGTAAGCTGGGACTGGAACGGCTTCTTCTATGACGTGACAGTACAAAACGCTTGGAATCCCTGGACACAGATGTGGGAAGGAAGCGGACTTGACATCCCCGCTTTCCAGACTTCATATACTCTTCGCGGTGTTCCCTACTCATGGTATGCGAATCTATCCACAGGCACTTACTATTTCAATTTATAATTGGGAATTGAGAATTGAGAATTGGGAATTGAGAATTAAAATTATGATAAAAAATTGCGTTTCCTGCAGGAAACGCAATTTTTTTTGCTCAAATGGGGAATAATGATTAAATTTGCATAAAAATAAAACTTTTACCTCTTTTTACACCATATGGATTCAGAAAAGACATCTGCGACTGCAGAACAGAATAGCAATCTCCGGCCTGACGGAAGCAAGAAAGTTGTGCTAAGCGGTATCCGCTCTACGGGCAACCTGCACCTCGGCAACTACTACGGTGCTCTCCAGAAATTCGTAAGGATGCAGGACGACTATGACAGCCGATACTTCATCGCCGACCTACATGCCTTGACTACAAACCCGGACCCGAAGGCTCTCCACGAAAGTGTCAAACAGATACTCGCAGAATACCTCGCAGCGGGACTTGATCCGGACAAGAACATTCTATACGTGCAGAGTGACATACCGGAGATCTCTGAAATGTATCTGCTTATGAACATGCACGTCGGCATCGGGGAACTCATGCGTACGGCCTCATTCAAGGACAAGGCACGCAAGGCTCTCGGCATAACCACCGACGGCGATGAGATCGAGAAGGAAATCATCGGCAACCAGAACAACAACGCACGTGTCAATGCGGGACTCCTCACCTATCCCACTCTAATGGCTGTGGATATACTCATCCATCATGCCGATTACGTTCCCGTCGGCAAAGATCAGGAGCAGCACCTTGAGCTGACCCGACGTTTCGGACGCCGATTTAACTCATTCTATGGAGTAGACTACTTCAAGGAGCCAGTCAACTTCAACTTCGGAGGAGAGGCCATCAAGGTTCCAGGGCTTGACGGAAGCGGGAAGATGGGAAAGAGCGAAGGAAACTGCATATATCTTATCGACGACGAGAAGACGCTTCGCAAGAAAGTGATGCGGGCAGTGACGGATGCAGGTCCGACTGAACCGAACTCTCCGGTTTCTCAGCCTGTTGAAAACCTCTTCACTCTTATGGATCTCGTAAGCGGAAAGGACACCACAGATCATTTCCGTGAAAAATACGCAGACTGCAGTATCCGCTACGGCGACCTCAAGAAGCAGCTTGCCGAAGACCTGCTAAAGGTCACACTTCCTATCCGCCAACGTATTCTGGACATCCGCGACAATGATGAATATCTCTCTAAGATCGTGAAGCAGGGTGCCGAACGCACGCGTGAATACGCCGCGAAGACTCTTAAGGATGTTCGCGAGATAATGGGTATCAGAAAAATATGAGACTTTTCTCCCTTTTCAGCATACTGCTGATAATACTTAGCGGTTGCGGCGGCGGTCATACTTCAGACCGCCCTGCAATCGCTGTCAGTTTCGAGCCACAAGCATGGATGCTGAAGCAAATCGCAGGCGATGACTTCGACATTGTGACACTCCTTCCTGCGGGAAGCGACCCAGAGACTTATCAACCATCAATCAGCACAATGAAGGATGTGGGGAAAGCGGAGGCTTTCTTCACACTCGGCACTGACGGATTCGAAAAGTCACTAACACAAAGCATAGCATCCAATTTTCCGGACCTGAAGGTAGTGGACTGTACTGCAGGAGTGGAAAAGATCACAGGCACTCATGGCCATCACGACGGTGACGGACAGGACCACGAAAGCGAGGAATTCGACCCACATATGCTGGCTTCGATCAGAAACAGCATCGAAATAGCTGACAATATGACCCGATATATGATGACAATTCATCCGGAAAAATCAGATGAATATCAACGGGCAGGAGAAGAACTTAAGGCACTTATGAAAGCCATGGACGACTCCATCTGCAAAATGAATATAAAAGGGAAAAGTTTTGCAATGAGACATCCTTCACTATCATATTTCGCACGGGACTATGGGCTGAATCAAATCGCTCTTCAGTCTGACGGAAAGGAAGCGTCACCGCTTCAGATAAGCAGACAGATGGATCAGATGAAGGAATCGGGCGCCAGAGTCTTCATCACGGAGAAAGAACATGCTTCCGTCGGAGACGAGGAAACGGCAGGGCAACTCGGGCTCAATACCATAGAAGTGTCGCTGAACTCCAAAGACTGGCTTGATGACCTAATGAAGACCGCAAATGAAATTAATCGGAATTGATGACATAACGGTAAGATTCGACGGTAAGACCATTCTCGACCGGGTCTCTCTAAGTGTGGATAAAGGAGACTTTATGGCTATCACCGGCCCCAACGGGGGGGGAAAGACGACTCTCCTCCGCGTGATGCTCCGTCTTCTTAAGCCATCTGAAGGAAAGGTAATATATTATCATGACGGAGAAGAGACAAAACGTCTGAAAATCGGATATCTGCCCCAGAAAAGCAATATAGACACACGTTTTCCAATAACTGTTGGAGAAACAATAAAGTCAGGACAAATCAAAAGTATCTTCGCACGCCGCACCACCCGGGATGAGGAAGATTTCGAGCGAGTGGTAGAACTTTGCGGAGTAAGCGATTATCTTGACCGCACTGTCGGAGTTCTTTCAGGAGGTCAGCTACAACGGACGCTCTTAGCCCGCGCTCTCGTCTCCAATCCGGAAGTCATCGTGCTTGATGAACCTCTAAGCTATGTCGACAAGACTTTTGAGCGCCAGATCTACTCGATGATGGAAGATCTCGCCAAGGAGCACACTATCGTCCTTGTAAGCCACGAGATGTCTGTGATCTCAGGAATGGCTAACCGTCACATCATCGTAGACCGCGGCATCCACGAATGTACCTCCCATCATCACTCCTTCACGGAATGTGATGACTGAAACCCAATCAAATTTGTAAATAAACTAATTTAGAAACTATGTCACCAAAGATCATTGATAGGCTAAAAGACTTTTTCTCAACCGAACCGGTCGAGAAGGCTTGGGTTTTTGGATCCTACGCGCGGGGAGAAGAAACTTCGGAAAGTGATATTGATATTCTTGTCAGGTACTCTAAAGATACTTGCCTTGGACTTTTCGGAATTGCAGAGCTAATTGATAAACTTGAGAATCTACTTGGTAAAAAAGTAGACCTGGTAGAAGAAGGCACCTTATATTCCAGAGTTGCTAAAACGGTTAATGCTGAAAAAATTCAAATTTATGAGATAAACACTTAAGGATCCTCTGCGACTTGAACATATGATCGAGGCCATAGATAAACTTACACAAGCGCAAGCAAGATCAGATTTTGAAACCCTGACTGAAAAAGATCTTGAATATTTCGGCATTGTCAAACTTCTTGAGATAATTGGAGAAGCAGCCTACAAGCTAACAATAGAATTTAAAGACAATCATCCTGAAACTCCTTGGAAATATATGATAGCAATGCGTCATATACTCGTACATGGGTATTACCAAATAAAACGTCAGGATGTCTTTAAAACAATTAAGGAAAACCTACCTCAACTAAGAATCCAGTTATCAAACTATTTATCGGAATTTGATAGTTAACAGGTGAAAGTTTAGTCGGGATTATAGATCGATAAAAAATATGATACTTAACTACATCTGGATAGGATTTCTTATTGTAGCTTTTCTTATGGCTGTCGGCACTTCGCTGACTACCGGAGTCACAACAATATGGAGCGACATCATGAATGCCTCGTTCACCCAGGCATCGTTTGCATTCGAAATCTCACTCGGTCTGACCGGCGTGCTTTCCCTCTGGATGGGCATCATGAAGATCGGCGAAAAAGGTGGAGTGACGACCGGAATGGCAAAGCTTGTCAGTCCTTTTTTTTCGAGGCTGTTTCCGGGTATTCCCAAGGATCATCCGGCGATGGGGGCGATATTCATGAATCTTTCCGCCAATATGCTCGGACTCGACAATGCCGCTACTCCCATGGGACTGCGGGCGATGCAGGAAATGCAGACCCTCAACAAGCAAAAAGATACAGCTACAGATGCGATGATAATGTTCTTAGTGCTCAACAGCAGCGGTCTCTGTCTCATACCGGTAAGCATCATGATGTATAGGGCGCAGGGAGGAGCAGCTAACCCTACAGATATTTTCATACCTATTCTTTTAGCCACCGCCATCGCGACTCTTGTAGGTCTCATAGCGCTCTGCCTCAAGCAACGCATCAGGATGGATGCTGTGCTTTGGAGCTGGCTGGGTGGGATTGCGGCAGTGGTAGGCGGCGTGGCTTGGTGGTTTTCCGCGCTTCCGGCAAATAAGGTTGAGATCTATTCCACCTTCGCTGCCAATTTTCTTCTTTTCAGTGTAATCATCATCTTCATACTTGCAGGAATCAGAAAGAAGGTAAACGTATACGATTGCTTCATAGAGGGAGCTAAGGAAGGATTCAAGACAGCAGTCGGCATTATTCCATATCTCGTGGCAATTCTTGTAGCCATAGGAATGTTCAGGGCTTCCGGAGCTCTTGACGCATTGACCGGAGGAATCTCCTATGCGTTGTCGGCATGCGGAATGGACACGCAATGGGTAGGCGCATTGCCTACCATGCTCATGAAACCGCTGAGCGGAAGCGGCAGCTGCGCGATGATGCTCGACGTGATGAAGTCGGAGGGAGCGGATGCTTTCGTAAGCCGGCTGGCGGCTGTAGTAAGGGGCAGTACGGACACCACATTCTACATTCTCGCCGTCTATTTCGGCTCTGTAGGCGTAATGAAGACCCGCTACGCGGCCGGATACGCGTTGCTTGCCGACATCACCGGAGCCATAGCCGCCGTCTTTATAGCATATCTTTTCTGGGGATGACATTTTTTCAGGGAAAGGTTGTAGATTTGCAAAAAAGGTATTAAATTTGCAAAAACAATAAACAACAATACCATGAAAACAAAACTGACCTTATTACTGCTTGTACTATGCACATGCATGCCATTTGCCGTAAAATCACAATACGCCGGCAAGCATTACATAATGCACGGGAGTGGACTGCATCTTGCCAAATCATCAAAAAGCGGAATCCTCGAGTCCGCAACGGTAGCTAATCCACAAATAATGAACATCACGGAAGCAGGAAACGGATATTACCGTATCCAGGCTCCTGACGGCTCGTACTTTGCTAAAAGCGGAGCCAACGCTTGGAACACAGGTTTCATAACCAGCGATAGCGGTGATGCAGTGCTCTTTCAATTCGAAGAAAGCGGGCAGTTCCTCAAGATCAAGAACAAAGCGTCAGGGAAATATCTTGGAGTGGATGATGTCACGGACGGCAGTTCCATATTTTGTGATAAAGACGGCAGCAATTCCAAACATCTATGGTATCTTGCGGATAACGTAAACGGTGAAATGCCGGAAACAAAATACGACGTTATGGTCAATCCCGGAGCACCGCGTCAGGTGTTTGACGGCTGGGGAATATCCCTCTGCTGGTGGGCTCACATGTGCGGAAGCTGGCCCGAGGACAAAATCGACACCATCATCGACTGGCTCGTATTGCCTGAGAATCTTAACTATAGCGTCTTCCGCTATAATATCGGCGGAGGAGACGACCCCAACAACACCAACTGCGACAAACACCACATGGGCAAAGGCAAGGGATTAAGAGCCGAAATGCCGGGATTCAAGCTGTATGAGGATTCCGAATATGACTGGACCGCAGACGAAGCTCAGATCAAAATCATGCGTAAGATAAAGGAGAGAAGACCTGACGCCATATTCGAGGCGTTCAGCAACTCCGCGCCATGGTGGATGACAAAGAGCGGTTGCTGTTCGGGAGCTAAGGAAGGGGGGAAAGACAATCTGAAACCGGAATACTACGAAGCATTCGCCGACTATCTCATAGACGTGATGGTGCATTTCAAAGAAGCCGAAGGCATAGAATTCGCAACCATCGCACCTTTCAATGAACCGATGACCAATTTCTGGCATTCCAGCGGAGTGCAGGAAGGGTGCCATTTCGATATGCAGTCGATGTCAGACTTCATAAAAGTGCTCCATCCAAAACTGAAAGCTTCCGGTCTGAATACAATTATCTCCGGATGCGACGAAACTGCTGTCGGACAGCAGACAGCGGATGTAAAACATTTTAAGAAAGACGGTTCCTTAGGCTTTTTAGGACAAATCAATACACATACATATCAGGGAAGCGTGCAGGATTGCTGCGCCCTTAGCGCACTCTGCGCTGCTGAAGGGATTCCATTATGGATGAGCGAGGTAGGATCAGGTGGCAGCGGTATTCAAGGCAACCTCAATATGGCATGCCGTCTTATACGGGATATGCGCTACATAGAACCGCTAGTATGGTGTGACTGGCAATACTTTGAGGAAGGCAACGACCAATGGTGTCTGCTGCAGGGTAACTTCTCAAAAGCGACCATGAAACGAGTAAACAACTATTATGTACGTCAACATTTTACACAATTCATTAAACCCGGATACACAATCTTGACCTCTACCAACGACAATACCCTTGCAGCTACAAATCCCAAGGGGAATGAACTGGTATTGGTGGTCGTCAATCCGGATGCCGTAAGCAATAAGTATTCTGTCGACCTTGGACTGTATGAGAGCATTGGACTCCCCGTCACGGCCATCAAAAGCCAGAACAACAACTACAATCAGGAAATGGCCTATGAAATAACGGACAGCTACCTGACATTCGATCTTGAAGGACTGACTATAGCCACATTTGTGATTCCGGTAGAAAGTTCCCTCTCCAGCGAACTGGCTGACGGGAGCGACTATTATATATTACCGCGTCGGTCAGCGACGTGTGTAGTCACAGGAACGGACGGAACAGCGACTCTGCAACCTGCCGCTATGGAGGACAATCAGATATGGAAAGCTGCCATCAAAGAGGGAAAAGTCAGATTCACAAATAGAAAGGGTGAAACACTGAACGCCGGAACCGGATATGCCTTGTCATGCTCGGAAAATCCGAGCGGAACGGAATATTTTACCTTGACATCAGTGGGACAACAGTATTTCAAGATAGAGGCCTCAGGCAAGGCATTTGACCTTGAAAGTGACAACAGCAATGCAGGCACTAAGGTAGGAATGTGGAATTACGGCACTGATCCGGCAAGCGCGACACACCGTCAGTGGCGCTTCCTTCCTATAGCAAAACGAAGCAATATCACTCTTGAACAGAACGGAGTAGCAGAGATAACCGATAATTCAGACGTCAGCATCAACGTAAGCAAAGGGATGATTCATGTATCCGCTTCAAAAGTCGGAAAAGTCGTTGTTACATCGATTGATGGCCGTATCGTCTACTCTTCTATCACCGACGAAGCTACGATTGAGCTTGCAAGCGGCATCTATGCGGTCATATACACGGGAACCACCAAGCATACATCTCAACTTGTACGCGTACCATAAACGAATATATGGCAGAAGCATAATGGATAAAACAATAATGAAAAAGAGAGTTGACATCAGTACCTGGGGCGCAATCTTCACCATTTTGGCAGTTGGGAGCGTCACATGCACATGTATTCTGCAGTTTAAACGCACTGAAGTTGAGGCCTGGGTCTGGGTGCTTCTTGGTTTCATTATATTATGGGGGTTCCTGACACTCTTCTTCAGCCCCATGTACGTAAGGCTTACGGATAATTCGCTCAATGTTGAGACATCATTGAGAGTCAAGAGTTTTCCTCTTGATGAGATTCTGGCAGTGAAGATCTGTCCTCCGACAATGGCTGAAAAGAGAGTGTTAGGAAGCCGCTGCACATTCGGCTACTGGGGATGGTTTAGAGAGCCATCCATCGGAAAGTATTTCGCCTACTAC
Source organism: Muribaculaceae bacterium (assembly GCA_029061225.1). GTDB lineage: Bacteria > Bacteroidota > Bacteroidia > Bacteroidales > Muribaculaceae > Lepagella. The sequence goes on along the minus strand of JAIDSM010000135.1, from coordinate 24,526 downwards.
GGAAAAGCCTCTCAGACTTTCCTTATTAGGCTTAAATCAGGGAATCAGTACATGCTCGGATGCCGCGACTCCAGGGAAATGGCAGAAGCTCTCGCAGATCAACTGAACCGGAATAAAAAAACAAATTCATAATGAAATCAGAATCTATCTATCGGGCATGCTGGGACCAACCACTTCCGGAGGACGAAATCCATCGACAGCAACAGATGAAAGAGCAACTCCAGACGGGCATGGAAGTAGAGTTGCGGGGGCTCGGCCGCTTCATATATAACGGCACGTGGGACACAATGCATACCTTCTATCCGACCGAGGGGCAGAATCTTCAGGAAGTCGCAAGCCGGAACAATCGCTACCGAGTGAAACGAGACCTTGGCGGACGCTATTTCATTCAGCTACCATACACTCTGCTCGCTGACGAAGTCATACCAAAGCCGCAGTCATGACTGTAATTCAAGGCCCTGTCTTTTTGAGACGGGGCCTTAATTTAAAAGCATCCCACCTGAATTTACAAGTACTCCTCATGTCAAAATTCAACAACATCAAGCACTTTTCCTAACAATTGTTTGCATCTATCATATAATTTGATTAATTTTGCACAATCAAATTATAACGGTCGATTCGTGAGACTATGAATCGACAAGATAAACAAACACTTTATGAAAAAGATCTACTTATTGACCCTCTCTCTTCTTGCGTCGGCAACAATGGCTACACAGGCTGCCTCGCCTTTGATGAAAGATCTTCCGGCTCCAGCAAACCGAAGCCTTTCTCTTGCCAAGCCTTCGTCACAGAAAAAAGCTCCGGCTAAAACAGACGAAACCATCACTTGGGGAGAATGGCAACCGGCAGGTACGGGCACATTCACCATTGATGATGGACTTGAACTCTTCTTAGGCCTTGAAGATTGGGTTGGTGCATTTGAAGGGATCAAAGTGTATCACAGGACGAGCACCGAAAATGCGTCTTCTCAACAATACAAATTTGAAGGTATCTACAATGACGCAACAATAATAGTCGACTATGACGCCAACACCTCACTGTGCAAGGTGCTTCCTCAGCCCACAAACATCGACGCATTCGGAATGCCCCTTGATGTGGTAGATGCGGCAAGTGTATTTGAAATCTATGGTGAAGAGTGGCAGGGAATGAGCCCGGAAGAGATAGAAGAAACTGTGGCTGAATATGCTCCTTACACTTATTACATCCCAGAACTTGGAAGATTCTATCTTTATCTGGGTTACATTACCGAAGGTATTGAGGATATCGTAGCTTTAACCGACTGTTCATTCCAATTCGACGGTGTGGCAGACATGAGTGTGACAGTGGATGCGAAAGCTTTCTACAAAGATATCTCAGATATGTCGGCGACCATTGTATTCCCATCCTCTGTAGCAGAGTGCAGATACGGTTGTTTCGAAGGCATCATGAGTCAGGAAAAGATAGACGCAGTCATACACAACGACAGTGGAGTGGTATCAATCAATGAAGCTGGAAAAATAGACCTGACAGCCAAGGAAGGCAATGGAATGTATACTATAGTGGCAATCACATTCGCCACGAATGGGACTCCTCTCGAATGGGACTACGCTGAATATACCTTCACCTCATCCTCAAGCGAAGGATGGACTTCCCTTGGAGAAGGCGAATTCAAAACGGATATGTTCGAATCGCTATTTGACATTAACATTCCGGCATACAAGGTCGAAGTGCAGCAAAACATTGACAATCCGTCGCTCTACAGGGTAGTAAATCCTTATGGTTTGAACTGTCCATATCCTGAACTTTCACTTAGGGCAGAAGGATTTGACATATATCTCGTCTTTGACACCACGAATCCTGACAAAGTCTTCTTCAAGCCCACCAATCTCGGAATCGATACAGGTGGAGAATGGTGGATAGCTGTCAACACCGGCTATTTCTTAGAGGAAATACAGGGATCAACTGCAAATGCAAGCACATTCGGCAAATTTAAAGACGGAATCATATCTTTCCCGGCCAAATCTGTATTGACTACATGTGAGAACATGAGTATATTCGGTGGACAAGACGGCACATGGTATTACGGAAACGGATCAGGCACTCTTTCACTCACTCTACCTGAGGGAAGCGCAGTTGACTCAATGACTACAGCCAACAGCGAAAACAAGGAATATTACAACTTACAGGGCGTAAAGGTAACCGCCCCTGCAAAGGGAACAATGGTCATCGAACGCAATGGCTCATCGGTAGTCAAAAAAGTCATCAGATAATTCCGCCATCAGCAATTTCATTTTATAGCTGTAAAATTTTGACAACTTAGATTTTTGTTGTAATTTTGCAGTCGAAATGAAACCGACGATGCAATACATAGAAAGAAAACATATGGCATACGTGCTGTAAGGGACACGCACCCCGAAAGGGGATGCGTGTTTTTTTTGCCTAATCTGCCGGTTTTCGATAAATTAAGTTGAATCAGAAGAAAAAGAAGACTATGACATATCATGATTTGCCGGCTGAGCAGATGCCGGAACACTACGTGCTGCATGACTGCCTATGGGTGGATAAGGACGGAGCTTCGGAACATACCGACATCGAGATTCTTGATAGCAAGATATTACGAATCGAGCGGAGCGGCTATATCAAACTTTCCGATCGGAATGTATCTAAATATAATATGGACAACCGGCTCGTAACCTATGGCCTCTGCGACGTGCATGTGCATCTTCGCCAGCCGGGCTTCGAGGCGAAGGAGACAATCTATACAGGAACGACAGCCGCCATGATGGGAGGATATACTGCAATATGCGCGATGCCGAACCTCAACCCTACCCCGGACACAGTAGAGCATATCGGCGTAGAGCTGAACCACATAAAGGAAGACGCCGCCATCAACGTCTATCCCTATGCCTCGATCACAATCGACCGCAAGGGGCGCCAACTCGTCGACATGGAAGCTCTCAAGCAATATGCTGTAGCATTTTCCGACGACGGCAGCGGTGTGCAAAGCGAGGAGATGATGCGCGAAGCTATGAAGGAAGCCGCAAGACTCGATGTAATCATCGCCGCACACTGTGAGGTCAACGATCTTCTAAAAGGAGGATATATCCATGATGGAGAATATGCCAAAGCCAACGGTCATAAGGGAATCTGCTCGGAAAGCGAATGGGGACAGATTGAGCGCGACCTTAAACTCGCTGAAGAGACCGAGTGCCGCTATCATGTATGCCACATCTCCACTAAAGAAAGTGTGGAACTAATACGCCGGGCTAAAGCGCGCGGAGTGAAAGTCACATGCGAAACCGGCCCACACTACCTTGTATTCTGCGACGAAGACCTTAAGGATGAAGGGCGCTTCAAGATGAATCCGCCGATTAGAAGCCGAGAAGACCGCGATGCCCTCATCGAAGGCATCAAAGACGGCACAATAGATTGCATCGCCACCGACCATGCGCCTCACACAGCCGACGAGAAAAGCCGAGGCCTCAAAGGAAGCGCCATGGGGGTAGTCGGACTCGAGACAGCGTTCGGAGTATGCTACACTCATCTGGTAAAAACCGGCATAATCACTCTCAAGAGGCTTGTGGAGCTCATGTCATTGAATCCACGGCGCATTTTCAGACTCGAAGTGGAAGGAGAAGCCAATCTTTCGGTTTTCGACCTCGAAAGAGAGTGGACAGTGGACAGCAACGAATTCAGATCGATGGGGAAAGCGACTCCATTCGAAGGAATGGAACTTACGGGCAAACCAACAGCACTTTTATATAATGGGTTGCAAGTGAACCTCAGACAGTAAGTTTTTTATCGACGTGCGGACGCACGAGCCTTGCGTCCCTACCTAAACGATCAAACTTCCGCCATTCAAATTCAAAGACAACAACAGTTTCTACAGACAACATAATAAGATGAAAGACGCAGACGTAAAACTTGTATTGGAAAACGGACAGGAATTTCCGGGCCAAAGCTGCGGCGCACGTCGCAGCATAGTCGGAGAGGTAGTCTTCAACACCTCGATGGTAGGCTATCAGGAAATCCTCTCCGACCCCTCCTATACGAACCAGATTGTCGTGATGACCTACCCGCTAATAGGCAATTACGGCATCACAGACGATGACTTCGAGACAAAATCGCCGACAATCGGCGGAATGGTTATGCGAGAATGCTGCGAATCACCCTCCAATTTCCGCTACACCAAGACTATGACCGAGACTCTCGAAGAAGCCAACATACCGGCTATCAGCGGAATCGACACACGCAAGCTGACACGAATCATACGCGACGAGGGATGTATGCGCGCAGCAATCGTTCCGGTCGACACACCTACGGAAGAGGCTCTCAAGCTCATCGCCGACACCCCGATTGACAAAAAGGTAGTAGCTAAAGTAAGCTGCAAGAAGCGTTGGTTTTCGCGCACGCAGAATCAGAAGTTCAATGTGGTGGCCATAGACTGCGGCATAAAGTTCAACATCATCCGGTCACTCAACGAGCGAGGATGCAACGTGATCATCGTTCCCTTCAACATGGATGCCGAGCAGATCATGGCCTTCAAGCCCGACGGCATCTTCATCTCCAATGGACCAGGCGATCCTGAAGATGTACCGGAAGTGAGAAACCTCGTGAAGAAACTGCGTGGGAAACTCCCGATCTTCGGAATATGCCTGGGACATCAAATCATATCTCTCGCCTTCGGAGCAAAGACATACAAACTCAAGTTCGGACACCGAGGCGCCAACCATCCGGTGAAGAATATGCTCACAGGCAAGATAGAGATCACTTCCCAGAACCATAACTATGCGGTTCGCCCCGAAAGCGTACGCGACACCGACCTTGAAATAACACATCTCAACCTTCTCGACGGAACCGTAGAAGGAGTGAGAAACAAGGAAGAGCACATTTTTTCAGTACAGTATCACCCGGAGAGCGCGCCGGGCCCGCAGGACAGCGGCTATCTCTTCGACGTCTTCATCCGCGACATGGAGGAACATAAGAAAGAAAAGGAGGTGAGAAATGCCTAAGAGAAAAGATATCAAGAAGGTGATGGTGATCGGATCAGGCCCTATCATCATCGGACAGGCAGCTGAGTTCGACTACGCCGGCACCCAAGCTTGCCTCGCACTGAAGGAGGAGGGCTACGAGGTAATCCTCGTCAATTCCAATCCCGCGACGATCATGACCGACACCGGAATCGCCGACAAAGTCTATATGGAGCCACTTAAGCTTGAATACGTCGCCAAGATCATCCGTTTCGAACGACCCGACGCCATAGTCCCGGGTCTCGGCGGACAGACAGGCCTCAACTTAGCGGTTCAGCTCGCAAAAAAGGGGATCCTCGAAGAATGCGGAGTAGAAATACTCGGCACCTCCTTCAAAAGCATAGAGCAAGCTGAAGACCGGGAGCTCTTCAAGGAACTTTGCCTCAGCCTCGGTGAACCGGTACTCCCCTCCGAAATCGTCAACAGCATCGACGAAGGCGTGAAGGTAGCAGAGAAGATTGGATATCCGGTTGTTTTACGCCCGGCATTCACTCTCGGAGGCACAGGAGGCGGTTTCGCTGACAATGAGGATGAACTTCGGGAACTGATGCGCAACGCGCTCACCCTTTCTCCCGTACATCAGGTGCTTGTGGAGAAATCCATAAAAGGATATAAGGAAATCGAATACGAGGTGATGCGCGACAGCAACGACACGGCCATCACCATCTGCAACATGGAGAATGTAGACCCTGTAGGCGTACACACCGGAGACTCGGTGGTAGTGGCACCGAGCCAGACACTCACCAATAAGGAATACCAGCTTCTGCGTGACTCAGCCCTGCGCCTCATCCGTGCGCTTGAGATAGAAGGAGGCTGCAACGTTCAGTTTGCCCTCGACCCCCTCTCTTTCAATTACTATATCATAGAGGTCAATCCGCGTGTATCGCGCAGTTCAGCGCTCGCCTCCAAGGCTACGGGGTATCCTATCGCCCGCGTTAGTGCGAAAATCGCAGTCGGAATGACGCTCGACGAGATCCAGATAGCCAACACACCGGCAAGTTTCGAGCCTGCGCTCGACTATGTCGTGACGAAGATAGCACGTTTCCCCTTCGACAAATTCAGCGAGGCATCAAACCTTCTCGGCACACAGATGAAGGCTACCGGAGAAATCATGAGCGTAGGCAGAACTTTCGAAGAGTCGCTTCTGAAAGGAATCCGTTCGCTCGAGACTGGCGTGGATCACCTCTATTCAAAAAAATTCGAGGATATGCCGACGGAGGATATCCTTCAATATATCAAAGACGGACGAGACGACCGTCTGCTCGCTATTGCACAGTTACTCCGCAGGAAAGTGGCTCTCTGGCATATCTACGAAAAGACCGGCATCGACCTCTTCTTCCTTGAGAAACTCAACAACATCATAAAGATGGAGTGGGAAATTCAAGACGCCGACACGCTTGACGCCGGGCTGCTGCGCGAGGCAAAGCGCATGGGATTCAGCGACCGATACATTGCCAAACTCCGCAACCGTACAGAGGCTGATATTCGCGAGATGAGGGAATCTCTCGGCATAACACCGGTCTACAAGATGATCGACACTTGCTCGGGAGAGTTCGATTCATACGTACCCTATTTCTACTCGACCTATGAAGAGGAGAATGAGTCAGAGGTAAGCGACCGCAGAAAGATACTGGTGCTTGGCAGCGGCCCTATCCGTATAGGCCAGGGTGTTGAGTTCGACTACTCAACAGTGCATGCCATCCAGACGATCCGCGAGCAGGGTTATGAAGCCATCATCATCAACAACAATCCTGAGACCGTATCTACAGACTACAGCATCTCCGACAAACTCTATTTCGAACCGCTCACGGTTGAAGACGTCATGAACGTAGTCAGGCTTGAAAAACCCCATGGAGTAATTGTGACCCTCGGGGGGCAGACGGCAATCAACCTTGCCGCGCCTCTGGCTGAACTCGGAGTCCCTATTATCGGAACCGGCCTCGAAGCCATAGACAGGGCTGAGGACCGCAAGCATTTCGAACGTATCATGCGTGAGACGGGAATCCCGCAACCTGATGCAGAAGCAGTCACCGACATCGAAAGCGGAGTGAAAGCAGCCGAGAGAATAGGATATCCGGTGCTTGTGCGTCCGAGCTTTGTGCTGGGAGGCCGCGCGATGCAGATCGTAGGCAACGAGCAGGCACTCCGACACTATCTGCAGAACGCGGTCGACATCTCCGACCATAGCCCTGTGCTCGTAGACAAGTACATAATGGGTAAGGAACTCGAGGTAGACGCAATATGCGACGGCACAGACGTGCTGATTCCGGGTATCATGGAACACGTTGAAAAGACCGGCATTCACTCCGGCGACTCAATATCCGTCTACCCAACATTCAGCGTAAGCGAGAATGTAAGGCAGACCATCGTCGATTATACCGTGAGACTCGGAAAGGCAATCGGTATCGTTGGTCTTTACAATATCCAGTTTATCGTTGATAAAGACGAAAACGTATACGTAATCGAAGTCAATCCCCGTAGCTCCAGAACTGTTCCTTTCCTCTCCAAGTCCACCGGTGTGCCCATGGCTAAGATCGCATCTAAAGTCATGCTCGGCGAAAGTCTTAAAAGTCAGGGCTACGACATGACCCTCTACCCCGACCGTAAGCGTTGGTTTGTCAAGACCCCCGCCTTTTCATTCTCGAAAATCAAGGGCGTTGACTCATATCTTTCCCCGGAGATGAAATCTACCGGAGAGGCCATCGGCTATGACGACATGCTAACGCGTGCCCTCTACAAGTCGCTGCAGGCCTCCGGAATGCAGGTGTTGAACTACGGAACACTGTTGGTGACCGTATCTAACGACGATAAGGAAAAGGCTCTTCCTTTGATACGCCGATTCTATGACCTCGGCTTTAACGTAGAAGCTACACGAGGCACTGCAAAATACCTCAAGGACCACGGAATACGCTGCCGCACCCTTGGCAAGTTCAGCGAAGGAAGCAACGACATAGAGCGGTCACTGCGTCAGGGCCACGTGAGCTACGTCATAAACACCATCGACGTCAACCAGCACAACACACGCCTCGACGGATACGACATACGGCGCATAGCGATCGAAAACAATGTGACGATCTTCACGGCACTGGAGACCGTAAGGGTGCTTCTTGATGTGCTCGAGGAGATCACTATGGGGGTATCCACCATCGATGCGGAATACGGCCGGAAAGGCAACGGTATGATTTCACGATAATAATTGAGAATGGAGAATTGAGAATGGAGAATTATTTAGACTCTGAAAGGAAGAACTCAGCCACCTGAATGAAAATTCACAATTCTAAATTCACAATTCTCTATAAAAAATTGGAAATTCGGATTAATTCAGTTAATTTTGAGGACTGAACGGTAAATAGACATGAAATTTGAAATAACTGGAATTACACGACTCACGGAGACAGTCTTCGAGATGACACTCCGGGGCGACTGCTCGGCATTCTCCAAGCCGGGGCAATTTGTTGAGATTTCAATACCCGGTCTCTATCTGAGACGCCCGATCTCCGTATGCGATATAGAAGGAAACCGTCTGACCCTCATCTTCAAGACCGTAGGTAAAGGCACCGAGGCTTTGGCTCAAATGGCTCCAGGCATTGAGCTCGACCTTCTGACAGGACTCGGCAACGGCTTCGACACTTCAAAATGCGGTGAGACAGCTCTTCTTGCCGGTGGAGGCGTAGGTGTACCTCCGCTATACCTACTCGCTCGCAGACTTCTGGCCGATGGAAAGAAAGTGAAAGTGGCTCTCGGCTTCAATACCGCCGAAGAGATTTTCTATGCCGATAAGTTCCGCGACCTCGGGGCCATGGTGGAAGTAGCGACAGTAGACGGAAGTGCGGGAACCAAGGGATTTGTCACGGATGCCATCCGCAAGCCGGAGATGCGGGGATTCGACTTCTGGTATGCCTGCGGTCCGCTCCCGATGCTCTCAGCACTCGGCCGCGAACTCGACTGCGGCAAGGGAGAGGTAAGCATGGAGGAACGGATGGGCTGCGGATTCGGAGCCTGCATGGGATGCACCATCGAAACTCCATGGGGACCAAAACGGGTTTGCAAGGATGGTCCGGTATTCAGCGCAGAGCTGATGAAGCATTTCAAGGGGAACGGCACTCCTGCTCCGACACTGCCTCGCGACCGCAGACTCGAAGGAGAACCCGCAGTCAAAACCTCGCTTTGCGGTATCGAACTGAAGAATCCTGTGGTTCCGGCCAGCGGCACATTTGGTTTCGGTCAGGAATTTTCCGAGATATACGAACTGAACGCTCTTGGAGGCATTTCCATCAAAGGCACGACTCTCAATCCACGTTTCGGCAACATAACTCCGCGTATCGCTGAGACCCCCGACGGCATGATAAACAGCGTGGGACTCCAGAATCCCGGAGCCGACACCGTCTACTCTCATGAAGTGCCGGAGCTACGCAAGATCTACGCAGGATGCGTGATCGCCAATGTGAGCGGCTTCTCAATAGAAGAATACGTAGAAGCCTGCCGCAAGGCCGATGCATGCGAAGGAGTGGACATCATCGAGGTCAACGTCAGCTGCCCCAATGTTCATAACGGAGGCATGGCGTTCGGAACTTCAGCCGAACAGGCAGCCGAAGTGACGCGGGCAGTCAAGGCAGCTGTCAAAAAACCTGTTTTCATCAAGCTCTCCCCCAATGTGACGGATATCGTCTCCATAGCTAAGGCTTGCGAGGCCGCCGGAGCCGATGGTCTGACCCTGATCAACACACTGCTCGGAATGCGCATCAACATCAACACCGGGGCTCCCGTCATAGCCAACCGAATGGGAGGATTCTCGGGCCCGGCAGTATTCCCTGTAGCCGTAAGGATGGTATACCAGGTGGCGCAGGCGGTAAGCATCCCCGTGATGGGTTGCGGCGGTGTGTCTTCGGCTGAAGACGTAGTAGAGATGATGATGGCCGGAGCAAGCGCGGTGCAGGTAGGATCGGCCAACCTGGTCGACCCGCTGGCAAGCAAGAAAATAGCCGACGAACTCCCTGAGGTATTGAAGAAACTGAAAATAAACAACATAAAAGACATAATAGGAATATCATGGCGAAAGATGTGATCATAGCGTGTGACTTCCCTTCGATGGAAGCGACACTCGAATTCCTTGACAAGTTTGGCGACAGGAAGCCCTACGTCAAGATCGGTATGGAACTTTTCTATGCCGCAGGTCCGGAAATAATAAAGGAGATCAAGAAGAGGGGACATAAGATTTTTCTTGACCTTAAGCTCTGCGACATACCCAATACGGTAAAAAGCGCAATGTCTGTACTCTCCCACCTTGACGTCGACATGACCAACCTTCACGCCTTTGGTGGACACAAGATGATGGAAGCCGCCATCGAGGGTCTGACCCGTCCCGACGGAACTCGTCCCCTTCTGATCGCCGTGACGATGCTTACATCCACAAGCAAGGAACTTATGAACGAAGACCTTCTCATCCCCGGTGAAGTTGACGCAGTGGTGGCCAGCTATGCGAAGAACGCCCAGATGTCAGGGCTCGACGGTGTGGTATGCTCGCCGCGCGAGGCTTCGATCGTCAAGATAGCATGCGGCGATAAGTTTGTCACTGTCACTCCGGGAATCAGATTCGCCGACTCCGCCGCCGACGACCAGGTGCGCGTGATGACTCCCGCCAAAGCGCGCGAGATCGGTTCTGACTATATAGTCGTGGGCCGTCCTATTACGAAAGCCGAGGATCCGAAAGCGGCCTATGAAAGATGCTGCCGCGAGTTCCTCGGCCAGTAATGCACAATGCATAATTGCCTACGCAATTCGAAAAAAGAAAACATTCAATGAAATTATATTCATATTGCAGGTGCCTGAAAATAATTAAGCATCATACATTATGATTTATGAATCTATTAAATCATGGAAAAGAAAATAGCTAAAGATCTTCTCAGTGTGGGCGCGGTATTCCTGCGTCCTGAAGAACTTTTCACCTGGGCTTCAGGAATAAAGAGCCCGATGTATTGCGACAACCGTCTTACTCTCTCCTACCCGGCAGTACGCAAGGATATCGAAGAGGGGCTTGCTGAACTCATTAAGAAATACTATCCGGAGGCTGAGTCTCTTATGGGAACCTCGACAGCAGGTATAGCCCATGCTGCAATCACGGCTTGGCTTCTCGATAAGCCGATGGGATACGTACGCGGAGGCGCCAAAGACCATGGCCGTGGAAACCGCATCGAAGGTAAATGCGAACCAGGGACTAAGGTCGTTGTAGTAGAAGACCTCATCTCTACAGGTGGCAGCTGTATCGAGGTAGTTGAGGCTCTGCGCGAGGAAGGAGCTGAAGTGCTCGGTATCGTCAGCATCTTCACGTACGGCATGAAGAAGGCCACCGACCGTCTGGCTGCAGCCAACGTCACCAACCACTCACTATCAAACCTCGACACACTCGTAGAGGTGGCCGCTGAGGAAGGTTATATCGAGCCGGTTTGGAAAAACCGTATCCTTAAATTCCGCGACAATCCAAGCGATACTTCCTGGATGGAAGCATAAATAAGACTGAACGATGAAACATCTTATAGATCCGACCGACCTTACGGTGGAAGAAACACGTGAGATCATCGACCTCGCGCTCGATATCATCGCCAACCGTGCCAAATATTCGGAGAAATGCAAGGGAAAGAAACTCGCCACACTCTTCTATGAACCTTCCACACGTACCCGCCTGAGTTTCACTGCCGCTATGATGGAGCTCGGAGGTAATGTGCTCGGTTTCGCTGACGCCGCAAGCAGCTCCGTCAGCAAGGGCGAGACAGTACGCGACACTGTGCGCGTTGTGGAGAACTTCGCCGACATCATTGCGATGCGCCACCATATCGAAGGTGCCCAGCTTGGCGGCACAGAAGTGAGCCGCGTGCCTATCATCAATGCAGGCGACGGCAGCCACGCGCATCCTACACAGACACTGACCGACCTTCTCACTATTACCCGTGAGCTCGGCCGTCTTGACGACCTTACAATCGGCTTCTGCGGCGACCTGCGTTTCGGACGTACGGTACATAGCCTGATCAAGGCTCTGTCGCGACAGAAAGGCATTAAGATCGTTCTGATTGCGCCCCCGCAGCTTAGACTCCCGGACTATATCAAGCAGGATGTCTGCGACCGACTTGGTCTTGAATATAAAGAGGTCGACACTCTCGAGGAGGCAATGCCGGAGCTTGACGTCCTCTATATGACCCGCGTTCAGAAAGAGCGTTTCCTTGACGAGGACGAATACGAGGCCGTCAAAGACTCGTTTGTGCTCGACTGCGAGAAAATGAAGCTCGCGAAGGAGAAGATGGCGGTGCTCCACCCGCTCCCCCGCGTCAACGAGATTCTTGAGGAAGTCGACGCCGACCCGAGAGCCGCGTACTTCAGGCAGGTGGAAAACGGCAAGTTCGTGCGTATGGCGCTTATCTCCAGTCTCCTTGACTGGAAAGACGACGTTAAGCACAACATGCCGGCAGTGGAGGAAGTGGATGTTCCTGACAATCTCCGTTGTGAAAACAAGAAGTGCATCACGCGCAACGAAAAATCACCACGACGAGCCTACCGATCGGCCGACGGCTCCTTGCGTTGCCGATATTGCGATCACAAATTCAAATAAATACATAATAGTCCGCAGGCGCGTGAAACCGCCTGCGGACACTATCTACAGTAAAAAACAGGTAAAGATTTTGGAACCACTGAAACATGAATGCGGAATAGCCATGATTCGCCTCCGCAAACCTTTAGGCTATTATAAAGAGAAATACGGGAGCTACGCATACGCTCTCAACAAATTATACCTTCTGATGGAGAAGCAGCACAACCGCGGTCAGGAAGGAGCCGGTGTAGGTGTCGTCAACCTCAAGGCAAACCCCGGACATGAATACGTATGGCGTGAGCGCGAACTTGGGCCACAGGCTATCCAGGAGATATTCAACAGAATCGGCAAACGTCTCTCTGACGTCGGACTTGAAAGTATGACTCCTCAGCAAGCGGCGACTGAGGCTCCTATGATAGGTGAGATTTATTTAGGCCATCTCCGCTACTCCACTACCGGCAAAAGCGGCATGGAGTACGTGCATCCCTTCCTGCGCCGCAACAACTGGCGAAGCCGAAATCTTCTGATGTGCGGCAACTTCAACATGACAAATGTAGACCAGCTCTTTGAGTCTGTCGTGAGCCGCGGACAGCATCCCCGGCTTCACAGCGACACCATCATCCTGCTCGAGATGCTCGGCTATGCGCTCGACAAAGAAAACCATAGACTTTACAGAAAGCACAGGGACCTCGACCCTGAAAACTTCGTAGACAGGAACCTTGAGGAAATAATAGAGGAAGAACTCGATATCCGCAACGTGCTTAAAGCCTCGGCCCCGGAATGGGACGGAGGATATGTGATATGCGGAGCCACAGGATCAGGAAATGTCTTCGTATTCCGTGATCCCAACGGGATACGCCCTGCCTACTACTATATCGACGATGAGATCATCATCGCCACAAGCGAACGTCCGCAGATACAGACCGTCTTCGGCGTACCACGTGACAACATTCATGAACTTGAACCCGGAGAAGCCCTGCTGATTTCAATCGACGGGACGCCAAGCGTAGAACGCATCTTGCCGCAGCAGTCCAATTCGAAGTGCAGTTTCGAGCGCATCTACTTCTCGCGTGGCAGTGATTCCGCCATCTACCGCGAGCGTAAGGAACTGGGACGACTACTGGTGCCGAAAGTGGTGGAATCGGTGGAAGGCAATATCGACAGCACGGTATTTTCATACATTCCCAATACTGCAGAAGTAGCATTCTACGGACTTGTGGAAGGAATCGAAGAATACCTCAACAACTATAAGACCGACCGCATTCTGGCACTCCAGGCAGATGGCAAATTGAACAGGGAATCGATCAGAAAAGTCATGGAAGCCGAAGTTAGGATAGAGAAAGCCGCCATCAAGGACATAAAGCTGCGTACTTTCATAGCCGAAGGAGATGTGCGCAACGACCTGGCTGCACACGTCTACGACATCTCCTACGGGTGTCTTCGCGAAGGCAAGGATTCACTGGTTGTGATAGACGACTCAATAGTGAGGGGCACGACACTCAGGCAGTCGATCCTCAGCATGCTTTCCCGTCTTGAACCGAAAAAAATCGTAGTGGTGTCGTCTTCGCCGCAGGTCAGATACCCGGATTATTACGGAATCGACATGAGCCGTATGGATGAGTTCATAGCGTTCAAGGCGGCAGTAAGCCTTCTGAAGGAACGAGGCATGGAGTATGTGCTTGCCTCCACTTATGCGGCATGCCGTAAGGAAGTGGAGAAAAAGCCCGGAGAAAAGTTGAAAAACCACGTCAAGAACATATACTCCCACTTCACCGACGAGCAAATATCACGCAGGATAGCAGAGATGGTGAAGCCGGTGGATATAGATGTAGAGATAGTCTATCAGACTATCGATGGGCTGCACAAAGCATGTCCCGACCATCCGGGAGACTGGTACTTCTCCGGTGATTATCCTACCCAGGGTGGAATCAGAAGAGTAAACCAGGCATACATAGACTGGTATGAAGGAAAAACTGCAAAAAGGAACTAAACCCGATGAATATTGAGAAGAATCCCATAGATCCCAAGGAAATTGAGGAAATGAAGCTGCTTCTGAAGGAAGAAGTCGGCTTCCTTCCTTCAGGACCGGGGCTTGACCGACTGCTCACCTCAGCCGAGTGGCTCAGAGTCGATGACAAGTATGTAGTCATTGAAATGGGCAAGACGTGTCCGGACATCTATATCCTTAAGGATGGAATCATCCGGGTATGGGATTTCGACGGTGCAAAGGAACGCACCTTCGGGTTCGGACTACCGGGCACGATATTCGAATCCAAGCACTCGTTTGTGATGCACGGTCCATCATATTATCAGGTTGAGACATGCTGCCCTTCCACCATACTGCGAATCAAGGAGAATGATTTCTGGCATACCGTAGAGGATGACCCCAGCTTTGCCGTCTTTATGCTTCATAATGCCTACGGCGAACTTTACAGCCATGAATTCAAGGAAAGCACCATCAACAACGGCACGGCTAAGGAACGCTTCGAGGCCATGATCAAATATCGTCCTGTAATACTTGAAAAGGTGTCACAGAAGATCATAGCCTCATATCTTGGGATTACTTCGGAATATTTCAGCGTACTTAAAAGGCGGCTTCTTAAGCGCGGCGAAAGCCATAAAGAGAAGTAATTTTAGTTAAAAATCACATTTCTTAAACCAGATTAAGCATTATTGTAGAAAAAAGGATTATATTTGCAATTGATTAACGCATCAATTGACAAATTTTATTCAATAATAACCAATAAAGCTTATGAGGAAACTTCTACTCACACTGGCCACAGCTTTACTTACAGTGTCGGCCTTCGGCGCAATGAAAGTGCCTGCGAAAGACAACGGCGCCATAAAGCCCGGTGTCCCCGGATTGAAAACGCATAAATTCGGTACACTCAAGACACCCTCTATCGTCGCAAAAACACCTCTGACAAGAGCGGATGCAGATGATTTCGGCGTGATTACAGAGGCTCCGGAAGGAACGACAGTGACCATGCTCGGATCGTCAAACACATTTTATCTCTACTACGAAGAAGTAGAAATGGATGAGACCTACGGCATCGCTTACGAAGGAGTATGGACAGACAACGGTGAAGTCTATCTCAAGAATCCTGTCAGCATGCTTGACTGGGACACTTACATCAAGGGCACGGTGACGGATGACGGCATAAAGTTTGATTTCCCTCAGCCTCTCTACAGATCGGTATATGAGGACGAGACTTTTGACCTTTATGTCGATGTGCTCGAATACACCGAGGTAGAGGACCCCAATCATCCTGATGGATACTACAACACATTCATCCCCTCCGAAGAAACAAGAAGCATCGTCTTTACGAAAGGAGAAGACGGAAGCTACATGATGGACAGCGAAAATATGCTCGGAGTGACCTGCAACGGACTATGGCAAGGATACGGCGAAATGTTCCTCACACTTCTTCCCTTCGACGCAACTCCAGCTAAAATTCCCGAAGGAATTGAATATGACCGGTCATATATCCTTGCCGACGAATACACCGGATGGGACCATACCGTACTTCGTCCACTTGGAATCGGAGAGAAGGACGGCACGACCTACATCTCGGGGCTTGCAAGCGGCATGCCGGATGCCGTCATCTACGGCACCTTCGATAAAGAGAAAAACGTCCTTACAATTCCTTCCAACCAGTTCCTCGGAAAATACTATAACCACTATATCTTTATGATGGCAGGAGAAGGAGAGACATGGTTTGACGAAGACTGGGGCATGGAAATGTATTCGTTCGGTGTTTCACAAGAACCCCTCGTGCTCAACTACGATCCCGAGACAAACGTGTTCCGTCCCGTAATACCCGAAGGATACGACTATGCCTACGTGATTTTCAACTTCGGCAACGTAGAGACATATCCATGCGAATATTACGCCATCGACCGCATCTATTCACAAGGACCTATCAAGGATTATGCTCCCATCGCGCCTGAAGTCATCTCCGTCAATGATATTGAATTCATGGATCCAGACTACAGCTACGCCTTTGAGTTCAATATCTTCGGCGACAACGAGGAAGGCCAGATATTATGGGATACCAATATCTATTACAACATCTACCTCAACGGAGAACTCTACACATTCACCTCTGAGGAATATCCGAGTCTTGCAGATGAAGGTATCAAGGAAATCACGGACATTCCTGTGCAGCTCAATGCAGGAGACGACATATACTCAGGTGGCAACTACCACGGAGTGGCTTTCAAGCGCAAGGATATACAGACCATCGGTGTACGCGCACTCTACATCGACGGCGATATCAGAGGCGAGAGCGAGATTGTCACAGTCAATACGCAGGGACAAACAGTTTCGGCAGGTGAAATCTCAATACCATCGAAAATACACACCGAAGTATTCGACCTTAACGGCAGAAAAGTATTGGGGCGCGCAGCAAGTGGCATCCTTCTTAAGCGAACCACAATGAGCGACGGAAGCATCCGCACTGAAAAGATCGTCAGGAAGTAAGTAGCTGACATAATCAAGAGAATAAACATTATATATTCCGTAGACTGTCTCCGACAGTCTACGGAATTTTTTATGAAGATTTATTTGTATAGATTATCTGAATTTATTAATTTTGTAATTAGCTCGTTCGACTTATCAGTCCGAATAGATGTTTCATCATGTTCTCTCCTACCATTATCCGGCGTAAACGAATATTTCATAAAATTTATATTAACTGTCAAACAAAGTATGAGAAACTACCTGATCAAAGCATTGATGGCTGCAGCACTTATAGTTGCCGGCACCGGCATCTCTTACGCTCAGTTCAATTTGAAGAAGGCCGTAGGAAGTGCCGCAAAAGCGGTGCAGGCCTTTACACTCACAGACCAGCAGATGGCCGATTATGTCAAGGAATCCGTTGACTGGATGGACAAGAACAATCCCGTGCTCCCCGCCGATGATCCCTACACGCGGCGACTCAACAAACTCGTTGAAGGCATAACAGATGCAGATGGCATTCCCTTGAACTTCAAGGTATACAATGTAGTAGACGTCAATGCGTTCGCTTGTCCCGACGGCAGTGTGCGCGTGTTCGCAGCCCTTATGGATATTATGGACGATGATGAACTAATGGGGATCATCGGGCATGAGATCGGCCATGTGGTGAAACGCCACTCTAAAAACGCTTTCAAGACCGAGCTTCTTACAGGAGCCGTCAAGGATGCCGTGGCATCCACCGGAGGAAAGGCCGCAGCTCTCACCGAGTCACAGCTCGGCTCACTCGGAGAGTCTCTGATCAATGCAAAGTATTCCCAGAAACAGGAAAAGGAAGCAGACGACTGCGGATATGACTTCCTCGTCGCCAACGGACGCAACCCCTGGGGAATGGTGAAATCATTTGAAAAGCTGCAGAATCTGGAAGGCAACGTAAAGTCTACTACAGTCCAGAAAATGTTTTCGTCTCATCCCGATACAAAGGAACGTATCGATAGGATGACAAAGAGATGTGAGAAAGACGGAATTGCCCGTCCGGAAGCTACTCAAAAATAACAAAGACTACTGTCTATGCATAAGGCCTCCAAACTCGGAGGCCTTTCTTTTTGCCACTTCTGAGTCCCTGCGCAAAGGGAAAAACTGACATGTTGTAAAACACACAATAAATAATCGGTCGATTTAATGATTTTTAAATTATTTTTTTGTAAATTTGCACCATGAAAACTATGTTTGGATTCAGCATATCACGTAAAAGCCTGATATTCGATTATATAATGATTATAGTCGGTATCTTTATGTATGCTTTCGGTTTTTGCGCCTTCATACTTCCGCACAAGATAGTGATGGGCGGCCTGACAGGTGTAGGCACACTTGTATATTTTGCCACGAACGAGACCATACCTGTGGCGGCCACGCAATATGCCCTCAACCTCCTGCTTCTTGCGTTTGCCTTCCGCATCGTAGGCAAGACATTCGTAATTCGTACGATATTCGGAGCAACGGTTGTATCGCTCTCCATCGGTGTAGGCGAGGCTTTCTTCATGAGTCTTGGACATCCTATACTTGAAGACATGTCGCTTAGCGCCATCTTAGGCGCCATCATCTGCGGTTTAGGTGTGGGCACAGTCTTGATACACAACGGATCTACTGGAGGCACAGACATCGTTGCATCGATGGTCAATAAACTCAGCAACGTCAGCATCGGACGCGCCATGGTGATAACTGATATGGTGATTGTCTCAAGCAGTATCTTCCTGCCGTTTGACGGAACTTTCGGAGAGCGTCTTGAGGCACGTGTCCCCATCATAGTCTACGGCTATGTCGTCACTTTTGTAGCATCATACTGCGCAGATATGATTGTGGTAGGAAATCGTCAGGCAGTCCAGTTCATCATTTTCAGCAGGGAATGGCAGACGATAGCCGACGCAGTCAACAACGAGGCCAAACGAGGAGTAACAGTTCTTGACGGCGAGGGATGGTACAGTAAGAAGCCGATAAAGATCCTTATGGTGTGGTGCCGCAAGATAGAGGCACCGGGAATAATGCGTCTTGTCAAGGGCATAGACGACGATGCTTTCATAACTCAGGGAGCGGTCAACGGTGTCTTCGGCAAAGGCTTCGACATGTATAAAGTGAAGATTAAATCGAAAAAGAATCACACCACCACGCTACAGACCGACACAGCGGAGCAAATCGGACAGCGATAGATTTTTCCATCATAACAAACAATAACCAACAACTAAAAAACTATGAAGAGACTGTTTCTCTTATCCGCCCTCATGGTGTTGTGCTCAGCTGCCTGGGCCAACTACGTCTGCCGCGGATCTGTTTTTGACAAGCAGGGAGAACCCCTGATTGGAGCGACCGTCGCAGTGCCCGGCACATCGACGGCAACCGCAGTCGACATCGACGGCAATTTCTCGCTCTCAGTTCCTGACAACACAAAGGATCTCAAGATCTCCTACGTAGGTTTCCAGGACAAGACAGTGAAGGCTCAGCCTGAAATAGGACGCGTAGTGCTCGACAGTGAGACCACCATGCTCCAGGACGTCGTGGTCACCCAGTCGGTTGCCAAGACCCGCAAGACACCGGTAGCCGTTTCTACTGTCGACGCTCCATTCATCGAAGCCAAGCTTGGCAGCCAGGAGTTTCCTGAAGTACTGAAGACGACCCCCGGCGTCTGGGCCACTAAGGACGGCGGCGGTTACGGCGACGCCAAGATCAACATGCGTGGTTTTAAGAGCACCAATGTCGCTCAGCTTGTAAACGGCGTTCCCGTCAACGATATGGAATGGGGCGGCGTGTACTGGTCAAACTGGTCAGGCCTCAGCGATGTGACTTCCTCAATGCAGACTCAGCGCGGTCTTGGAGCTGCCATCATCTCCACTCCTTCTGTGGGAGGTACGCTCAACATCACCACCAAGAGCCTTGACGCCAAGAGAGGAGGCACAGTCTTCTACGGAATGGGCAATGACAATATGAACCATATCGGCTTCTCCGCATCGACAGGCCTTATGAAAAACGGCTGGGCCATCACTTTGATGGGTAGCCGCAAGTGGGGCGACGGTTACATCCAGGGCACCCGCTTCGATGCATTCACATGGTTTGTCAACATCTCTAAAAAGATCAACGATAACCATCAGCTGAGCCTTACCGCTTTCGGATCTCCCCAGGATCACTGGAAACGTGACTCCAACAATGGTCTGACCATCGAGGGATGGCAGAACGTAAAGAACTACATGGATGGCGAAAGCATGTATCGCTACAACCCGACATTCGGCTACCGACTCAACGGACAGGCTTACGTCTCAAACCAGAACCATTTCCACAAACCACAGATCTCACTTAACCATATCTGGCAGATCGACTTTAAGTCAAGCCTCTCTACCGCAGTATATCTCTCCATCGCCAACGGTTACGGCACCAGCGGACAGGGACGTACTTCCGACTATCGCAGCCAGTGGTATGGCGCAAGCAACGGAGTGCTCTCAGACACATGGCGTTGCGATGACGGCACATTCGACTATGCCGCTATCGAAGAGATGAACGCGGCATCGACCACAGGATCCAACATGGTGATGGCCCACTCAATCAACAACCACACCTGGGTAGGCCTTGTATCAACCTATAAGAACGAGCTTATCGAAAACCACCTCAACCTTCTCGTCGGTCTTGACGTTCGCTACTATGCAGGCCTGCATCAGACAAAGATCAGCGACCTTTTCAACGGTCAGTATTATGTAGACGACTCTTCCCGCAAAAACGTGCTCCCCGCCAACAACAGCGCAGCCGCAGATCCAAACTGGCAGTATCAGAAGCTCGGCGTGGGCGATATAGTATACCGCGACTATACTGGATATGTAGCGCAGGAAGGTCTTTACGCCCAGCTCGAATACACCTGCCTTGAAGACGATAAGCTCAACGTCTTCCTCGGAGGCTCCATCAACAACAATTCTGACTGGCTCGTCAACCGCTTCTATTATGACAAGGCACATCAGCGTTCCGAAACACTGAACTTCCTCGCAGGCAACGTAAAGGCAGGTATCAACTATAATATCGACCGCCACAACAACGTGTTTGCCAACGGTGGCTTCATCAGCCGCGCTCCATTCATGTCGGCAGCCTTCCTTTCGAGAGAAGTGTCTAATGCAGCCAACCCCAACGCCCTCAATGAAAAGTGCGTATCTGCTGAAATCGGCTATGAGTTCCACTCTCCCAAATTCACAGCACAGATCAACGGATACTTCACACGCTGGATGGACCAGACAATGGTGAAGACCAACACCATGCAGGACGGCACACGCTACGTGATGAACATGAGCGGCGTTGCTTCCCGCCATATGGGTGTGGAGGTAGCAGCTACCTATAAGCCCTTCAACTGGCTTGAGTTCTCCGGTATGTTCTCCTACGGCGACTGGATCAACGACTCCAACACAATCGGCTACTTCTACAACTCCGAGTCTCAGCCTCTTGCCAACCTCAGCACAGGAGCAATCGCTTCCGGCATCATGGCTGAAGACCACCTTTGGGCAAAACTTAACACCAAGGGCCGCAAGGTAGGTGGTTCAGCACAGACTACCGGTGCACTCAGCATGACGGTCAAGCCTCTCAAGGGCTGGCGCATCGGAGTGGACTGGGTAGCATCGGCGCGCAACTATTCAGACTACACAATCACCGGCAATAACCTCAGCACCGGCCAGACAATGGAACTCGGCAATCCATGGGAAATTCCATGGGGCAACCAGCTCGACCTGAGCGCAAGCTATAGCTTCAAGCTTGGAGGACTTAACGCCACCGTCTACGGCAACGTCAACAACCTCTGCAACTACAACTATATCATGGATGCCTACACCTCGGCTACCAGCGATGGCACATGGCAGAACGCTTACCGTGTATTCTATAGCTTCGGCCGCACTTATTCACTTCGTCTCAAACTCACATTCTAAGACATCGATATGAAGATTTCAGCAAACAACATATTTTTCGCCTTAGGTGCGATGGCCATGCTGGCTTCCTGCGGCGAAAACTCCTGGAACGACAAACTGGACGGCTTCGAGGCCGGCGTAAACTACGACGCCGCCATTGAGGGTGAGTTCACGATGTCGGACGCCGACTACAAGGCAGTCGCTTCCAACTCTACAAACAAGGCCCTCGCGGAATCGGCCGGCGCTGCCAACGCTTTGAAAGCAGTAGGCAACAACAGCCTCTTCTCAGCAGAAATACCGGCCAAGGAATACCTTCCCGCATTCCTGGCATCGAGCAACGCTCCTTATTTCCTCGCATCCGAAGGATCGAAAGTAAACGTGACTTTCAACGAAACCGGCGTCACCGATCCTATCATTGCGAAGATCGCCGGCGCAGAGAAATACACCGTCAGCAAAGCAGACTATGTAAATGCATGGGGCAGTGAAACGGATTTCATCTCCGGTTTCGCTCCGATGACACCCGCCGATGCCAAGCTTCCAGCAATCCTCAAGGAAGCCTATCCTAATGCTGCCGCCGGAGAATTCGCTATTGTAAGCTACAACGAAAGCACTGCCAACCCTATATTCATCTCCGATTCCGATGCAGATGAATTCATAGGAGGCACGTTCTTTCTCGTAGCTGACGGTGCCAATGGAGCAGGTCCTCTTGCAAGCAAAAATTATGGTTATCTCGCCAAAGTGGATATGAGCGTATCCAACGGAACAGTAAATGCAAGTGAGATAAATGCATTCACCTTCATACCAACTGCAGGCGGCTACTACATTAAAGATTCCTACAACCGTTTCCTTTATCAGCAGGGTACATACAACAGTTTCAATTTCTCAGCTACACTACCCGAATCAGGTGCGGTATGGACAGTGGACGTTGCATCCAATGGACAGGCAACAATCACCAACACAGAAGTGGGCAAGTGGATTCAGTATGACGGCGGCTACGGCAGCTGGGGTTCATACGCTGATGCCAAGGGTTCTCTTCCTGTACTCTACAAAGCACCCGATCCCAAATTCTACCTCGTGACTGAAGACGGCCATGGAGCAGGACCTCTGGCTTCGAACAAGACTTATGGCTATCTTGCAAGCGTGGATATGAATGTAGAGAATGGTATCGTGGTTTCACCTGATCCATCGAACGCTTTCACCTTCGAACTGACCAAGGGAGGATATTACATTAAGGATAGCTACGGACGCTTTGTCTATCAGACAGGCACCTACAACAGTTTCAATGTCTCTGAAGAAGAGCCTGAGTCAGGTGCTGTATGGAGTCTGACATTTGATGCAACCGGAGCCGTTACCCTCACAAACAGCGAGACAGCTAAGTGGATCCAATATGACGGAGGCTACAACAGCTGGGGTTCATATGCAGAAGCCAAGGGAGCCCTTCCAAAGCTATACAACGCCGCCTCCTCAGAGGCAACCCCTGCAGCGCGTCCTGCAAAGGTCGTAGCCGGCACACCCGTCACCTCCGCCATGACCGCTGTGTATGAATTTGACGGAAGCAAGTGGGTTCAGGCAGAAAATGTCATCGCCCTCAATGCTGCCGACTATGAAGCCATGGGCTTTGACAACAATAAGCTCGACGACGCGTCTTTCTATCTCCCGATCTTCGTGAAGAACAACCTGCCCTATGCAGCAGAAGGAGACCAGGTGGCTGTTGAATATAACAATGGCGCTTGCTCCGTACTCGTATATGACGGTCAGAACTGGACAATCAACAACAATGACCTCCAAACCAAGACCGCACAGTTCGTCAAGAAGGACGGCAAATGGAACTTCGTGAAATATGTAGGCAAGGCTTACTTCAACTATACCACCGAACTTATCCTTGACCGTCAGTATCTCTTGGTAGCAGAAGGAATCTGCGCAATCCCAACAGCTGCTTCCAAGAACTATGGCTACATGTATACCGCTCCGATCAAGATTACCGGCAACGTAATTGAAGAGAAGAATGAAGTCAACGCCTTCACATTTGCGAGCAGCGCCATAGTCGGCGATAAAGAATACAAGCTTGGCGAAGGCCAGTTCTTCATCGTTGACTCAAACGGACGCTATAGCTACATGTCAGGTACATACACTTCTTTCAATCTGGCTGACGCACCTGCGGTTTCTGACGGCTCAATCGATCCAAGCTACATATTTACTGCTACATGCAATGGTGAAGGACTATGGACCATTAAGAATGTCGGCAGCGGCAAATGGATACAGTATTCATCCGGTTATTCATCATGGGGCTGCTATGATGCCGAGCAGGCTAATTCCTTCCTCCCCTCGCTCTACATGCTCGCAGCTGAATAATCATTCCATTTAACTCCAAAACGGCCGCTTTCTCAGGGAAGCGGCCGTTTCTTCTTATATTTACTTCCAATCCACATCAAACAGAACAATAAAAATACACAAATAAAAATAATTGTGCAACCAATTGGATATTTGAAAAAATATTAATAAATTTGCAAACAAATTAAAACAAGAATATAAAAACAATTAAATACAGGTAAAAAGA
>JAIDSM010000134.1 GCA_029061225.1 Muribaculaceae bacterium | reverse complement strand
GTCCACGAAGTAGGCTGGGACGACCCCAACGCCACCCCCACCCACGTCCTGATGATGGCATCCGCCTCATGCGGCGAACCCTTCATCGGCACCGAAGGCCTCACCCTCTACATCGACAACATCGCCTTCGGCTTCTAAGAGAGAGAGAGAGGTAGGTTCACCTCAGCTCGGAGAGCCGATTTAGGATTGGCACCACTCAGCTCGGAGAGCTGATATTATGACAAAACCCCAGGCTTCAGCCTGGGGAATCCCGGACAAAAGCCCAGTAGCCTCGGAGAGGCGCTTTATGGTATCGTCCCTCATAAACCAAAAACCAACAAACAAAATAAAAAACACAATGAAAATCGCAATAATAGGCTACGGCAAAATGGGCCACATGATCGAGCGCATAGCCCTCGATCGCGGCCACGAGATCAGCGTCATCATCGACGCCGACAATTTAGCAGACATCGACTCAAAGGCTTTCCGCAAGTCTGACGTCGCAATAGAGTTCACACAACCCGACACAGCTGTCAACAACCTGCTCCGCTGCTTCTCAGCCGGCGTCCCGGTCGTGTGCGGCACCACCGGCTGGCTCGACTCCCTCGAAGCCGTGAAGTCAGTCTGCGAGAGCGGCAAGGGAGCCATGCTCTACAGCTCCAACTTCTCAATCGGCGTCAACATCTTCGAGGCAGTAAGCCGTTACCTCGCCGGCATCATGAATGCCTATCCCCAATACACCCCATCGATGGAGGAAGTGCACCACATCCACAAGCTCGACCATCCATCCGGCACCGCCATCACCATCGCTGAAGAACTCATCGCAGCCTCCGACAAAGTCGACCGCTGGGCCGAAAACGCCGAAAACGCCGAAAACGTTGACAACGTTGACAACGATGACAACGCCGAAAACGCCGACAACGCTGACAACTCAAAAACCCTCCTCATCTCCCACCGTCGAGAAGGCGAAGTCCCCGGCATCCACACCGTGACATGGGATTCCCCACAAGACACCATCACCATCTCCCACTCCGCAAAGAGCCGGGAAGGCTTTGCACTCGGAGCAGTACTCGCCGCCGAATGGCTTGCCGAAAAATGCAAGAAATTTTCAGTAGGACCCATCAAGATCGGCTCCGGCCAGACCGGCTTCTTCACAATGAAAGACATGCTAAAATTCTAATTACACGTAGTGCGTATCGCGTAGTGCGTAGTGCGTAACGCGTATCGCCCCTCGCAATACGCAAAACGCGATACGCGACACGCAATAACTGAGCAAATGCTCCGTTATAAATTATTATGAATTCATTTATTTCTGACCTTCGCGAACGACTGAAAAGCGTGCGCCCAACGCGTTGGGTGCGCTTCGGCATAGTGTCACTCATCTTTTTCCTATGGGTGATATGGATGCAAAATCCCTGGCTGCTGCTCATCTGGCTGCTGCTCGTAGATATTTACATCACAGGCTACATCCCCTGGACTTGGTGGAAAAAGACCAAGGAACCGGTGCGGACAGTATTCTCATGGCTTGATGCCATCATCTACGCCCTTATCCTTGTGTATTTCATCTTCGCCTTCATTGGGCAGAACTATAAGATCCCCTCATCCTCCCTCGAGAAGTCGCTTCTCGTGGGCGACTACCTGTGGGTCAACAAAACCATCTATGGCCCCCGTGTACCGCAGACCCCTCTCCACTTCCCACTCGCCCAGCACACACTCCCGATCATCAACACAAAGAGCTATATTGATGAGCCTCAGTTGAAATATCATCGTCTCGCCGGACTCCGAAGCATCGAGCGTGGCGATATCGTGGTTTTCAACTATCCCAACGGCGACACAGTGGCAACCAAGGTCCCCAACCCTGACTACTATCAGATCTGCTACGAGCTCCGCCGCCGTGGCATCGACGACCCGAAGGCATATATCGAGGCAAACAAGGCAATGTTTGGCGACCTCGTTGTCCGTCCCGTCGACCGTCGCGAAAACTATGTGAAGCGAGCCATCGGCCTTCCGGGCGAACGTCTGCAGATCAAAGACGACGTCATCTATATCAACGGTACTCCCATAGAGGATGCCGACAATGTCCAGTTCAACTACGTGATCCCGGTCAAGAGCTCCATACCTCTTGAAAAATGGCAAGAGATTGGCGTGCGTGAGGAGGATCACGGCAATGCCCCGGTTTCTGTAGACGGCATACCCTTTATGTTCTACGACGTGCCTCTCACCAAGGAAGCAAAAGCTGTGGTGGAGACATGGCCGGAGGTAGAAGGCGAACTCATCAAGGAATCCAAGACCGGCTTCTACGATCTCGGGGGCATGTTCCCACTTGGCGCAGACTATGGCTGGACCCGCCCCGACATGGGTGAGATATGGATTCCCAAGAAAGGAAGCACCCTGAAGCTAACACTCCATAACCTTCCTGTCTACGAACGTGCCATCCGCACATACGAGGGCAACGACCTTCAGGTGAAAGACGGCAAGATCTATATCAACGGAAAGGAAACAGACCGCTATACATTCAAGATGGACTATTACTGGATGCAGGGCGACAACCGCGACCGCTCCGCCGACTCCCGCTACTGGGGATTCGTGCCTGAAGACCACATCGTCGGCAGCCCGATGTTCATCCTTGCTTCCTTCGACGAAGAGAGAGGTCTTTTCGACGGCAAGATCCGCTGGAACCGCATTCTCCGCAATGCCAACCCCGACAAAGACTCCAAATGGAAATAACCCCTCCGTCGATACTTGATGGTAGGGACGCACGGCTCGTGCGTCCGCGTGCAGCTTCGATCATCTCGCCTTATTTAGCTTCAACAGCATGGTTCCAAGAGAAGGTTGATCCGAAGAGCCTCAAGACCCGCGACTACACAAGGACCCTGATCGAGTCAAACAATCCCGAAGGAATGGTGCTGACTGTGCCGGTGGTAGGAGGAAGCTCCGCTGCCAAGCGCCTTCGTCCGGAACAGCTCAAGATCTCCGACCACGGAGACTGGACACGCATCCATCTCGGAGCAATTGAGGCAGCCTACGGCCGCGAACCCTATTTCCAGCACCTTTTCCCGGAAATTGCATCCGTAATCGAGCATTACCCGCAACATCTTGCCCATCTCAGCGTTCTATTGATGGATAAGATGATGGACTTCCTCGGATATGCCGCTGCCATCGAAGGCATCCGGAATCTCCGGGAAGCCAACCCGGAAAGATGCAAGGAAATAGCCAAGCGATTGGAATCAAAAATCGATCCCCGCCACTCCTTCCTCGAGCCCCTCTTCCGCCTCGGCCCCGACTCCATCTTCCTCCTCATGGAAAAGTCCCATTGGTAGGGACGCACGGCTCGTGCGTCCGCTTTACGGTATATCGGTGAGGATTTTGATCATTATGCATTGTGAATTATGAATTATGCACTAAGACTAATATTCATCTTTCTCTTAGCCGCCGTATCCCTCGGCAGCCGCGCCGCCGTGCCCGAAATTCCCGACTACGAAGGCGACCTTAAGGTAAAGGTAAATATGGTCAAAGGCTTCTACCGTTTCGTGGACGAATACGGCGACTCCGTCCGCATGACAGTCTTCAAGGACTTCTACGTCTATCCCCCCATGAAGTTCAAAAACAAGAAGCAGGAAGACTTCTACTGGAAGACAGTCCGCGACGTACGCAAGACCCTCCCCTACGCCAAGCTCGCCTTCGCAACCCTCTGCGAAACCTACGAATACATCCTCACCATCCCCGACGAAAAAACCCGCGAAAAGCACCTCAAGCGTCTTGAGAAAGACATCTTCGAGCAATACAAGCCCGTCGTCAAGCACATGACCAAGAACCAGGGCAAGATCCTCCTGAAACTCATAAACCGCGAGACCGACCAAAGCTCCTTCAACATCGTCAAAGCCTTCCTCGGCAGTTTCCGGGCAGGCTTCTGGCAGACCTTCGGCAAATTCTTCGGCATGAACATGAAAGCCGGCTTCCATCCCGAATCCAACAAAGACGACGCCATGATCGACCGCATCGCCCACCTAATCGAGCAAGGCCAACTCTAATATAAGGGTCAAGAGTCAAGAGTGGAGAGTAAGAGTCAAGAGTTAAGAGTCAAGAGTTAAGAGTCAAGAGTAAAGAGTAAAGAGTAAGGGTCAAGAGTTAAGAGTTAAGTATCGCATCCTTTAGTAACAGAGCGCACTCCGTGCGCGTCCCCCTATGGAAGGGAGGCTTCCCAGCCTCCCCCAGAGTCAAACTTAGTAACAGAGCGCACTCCGCGCGCGTCCCAGCGCGTCAAAATATGGGATGGCGGTTTCCCAACCGCCACCAAAGCCAAACTTAGTAACAGAGCGCACTCCGTGCGCGTCCCAGCGCGTCAAAATATGGGATGGCGGTTTCCCAACCGCCACCCAAGCCGCTTGTCGGCAAAAGAGCAGCTCGGAGAGCTGCCATCATGCAAAAACCCCGGACTTCAGTCCGGGGCTTCTCATACTATATCCCAGTAGCCTCGGAGAGGCGCTTCATGGTAACCACCATCCAAGCCCCACTCCGGGGCTTATTTTGTTTAGCAAATTTGTCAATCTCTTACTAAGAGATAATTAACTTTTTGTAAAGTAATGAGTATCAAGTAAAAAGCAAGGGTAAAAATTGGCATTTGCTAAACAAATTGGGCTAAATTGGCATTTTTGAGGAGAGGCTGTAAAAATTTCGAAAAACTTTTTTGCCTAAAAATGAGGATATTCCGAATTTTTTATGTACCTTTGTATTCGGATTTAGGTATCTCTTAGTAAGAGATACCTACGATTTGCTAAACAATGAAATCCCAAAGTACTGCTACTCAAGGACTTTCAAATTTCATCCTTCATCAGTATCGTCAAAAGAAGATACCTAAATGAGGGAAGAAAGACTGTATCCACCCCTCTCCACCCCGTTCACAGACCCTAATGATGAATATCAGCATGATAGATACATCCGTGTCGAAAGTGGCAGCCTTGACATCACAGCTCACGCGTAGTTTAAAGCGTCCAAACAATCGCACCCTGACACTCATCGACCGCGCCCTCTCCTACCTCACCCCCTTCGAAAGCCCCAAAGCCACCGTCCCCTCCCCCCCCGAAAAAATGGAACTCCTGGCGCTGCTTGATAGCCACCGAATGAAATTGACACCATACATAGACAG
>JAIDSM010000133.1 GCA_029061225.1 Muribaculaceae bacterium | reverse complement strand
GGTTAAGATAGAGTCGGTTGATGGTAAGAATATTCTTGTTGTGCGTGTGCCTCGTGCTGAACGAGCTGCCCGTCCTGTATACGTCGGCACAGATCCGAAGTCAGGCACCTACCGTCGTAACCATGAAGGAGATTATCATTGCTCACTCGACGAAATGTCGCTTATGTTTCGTGATGCAGCTTATGTAACTCAGGATGCAAAGGTCCTTGATAAGATGGATATGACGGTATTCTGCAAGGATACAGTCAAAGGTTATCGCAACTTCTTCCGTTTCACTCATACCAATCATCTTTGGAACAATGAAGATGATGAGATGTTCCTGCGCAAAATCGGCGCTATCGGAATCGGCGAGGATGGCAAATACCATCCAACAGCTGCCGGACTCCTGATGTTCGGCTACGAGTATGAGATAACGCGAGAATTTCCCAACTATTTCCTCGACTATCAGGAGAACCGTTCATTGGGTACAACCCGGTGGACTGACCGCATCGTCTCAACCTCCGGCGATTGGAGCGGCAATGTGTTCGACTTTGTGATCGAAGCCTTGCGACGCATGCAGCAGGGTCTCAAAGTTCCCTTTGTATTGAAAGGCAATCTACGCGTAGATGATACCCCGATTCATAAGCTGCTACGCGAAGCTATTACCAACGCATGTGTCCATGCAGATTTCTATGGACGTCAGGGATTAGTTATCCAGAAATCAGAGGATGGCTATCGTCTCTCAAATCCCGGTACAATACGCATTTCTATCTCAGATGCGATTGAAGGAGGCATTTCTGACCCTCGTAACGGCATAATGCTTAAAATTTTCTCGCTGATTGAATTTGGAGAAAGAGCCGGAAGTGGGCTTAGTGGTATCTGCAAACGCTGGGAAAAAGTCTATCACACTCCCGTCACGATTGAAGAAACCCACAAAGACGGAGTAGACCGCACTGTCCTCACTCTTTCCACCGGAGGCAACGAGCAAGACGTTAAAGCCATGCTCGAACTCTACGGCGACATGATCGACCCCGTTGAACCCCAACCCGACCAAGAAACTACCCAGAAAACGGATAAAACTACCCAGATAGACCCCAAAAGTACCCAGAAAATAGATGTAACTACCCAGAAAATATCCGATACTACCCTCAAAACAGATATTGCTACCCAGAAAATCTTCGATACTACCCAGAAAAAAGAGCCGGCAACTACCCAGAAAGTTGATTTGAACTCTAAATCAACCTCGGAAAAAATCGTTCTTGAATTAAAAAAGAATCCATCTTTAAGTCGTAAACAGCTTGCTCAGCTTATACCCTCCATTACGGAAGATGGAATCAAATACCATCTGAGTAAACTTCAGGAAAAGGGAATTCTACACCGTGTAGGACCAGACAAAGGAGGCCATTGGGAAGTTCTTGAATCAAAATAAGTCGATTCATTTTGGTTCGACTGGCGCGATTTTCATAGTAATCATATTTTGGACCTTGATCATGCGAGGGTGAATAATATTTGAAAAATACCAATAAAAAGCGACGCGCCTGCAGTTCTTCGGGATGCAGGCAGGTTCTGTTACTTATTCTGTGGTCCCACTTGGGCTTGAACCAAGGACTCCCTGCCAATATATGGACACGGCGAGTCAGGTGCTCAAATAAAAAAAGACACTGTTTTTCAGTGTCTTAAATGAAGTGGTCCCACTTGGGCTTGAACCAAGGACTCCCTGATTATGAGTCAGGTGCTCTGACCAACTGAGCTATAGGACCTG
>JAIDSM010000132.1 GCA_029061225.1 Muribaculaceae bacterium | reverse complement strand
CAGATGATGCCGTCATATCGGCATTCTCCCCTCATGGGGCATTGCACCGACTCCAGAACCATCATACGGTCATGCGATACATCCGGCACGTGGTCAAGGTTCGACAGATTGCACCTGATGAACCTTGAGACAATGCGGAACCGTTGATACAGGATATTGGAAGCAGAGGACTTATACATTTCTTTTAGCATTTTATAAGCTTCCGGATAGAATGTGGATATCAATTCGTCGACCTCCCTGACGAGATCCACATCCTTCTCTGTAACCTTCGAGGTCTGTCCGTCCGCCAAGCGGACCCAGACTTCATCCTCGAAGCAGAAAAATTCGCAATTTGTTAATACCATAATTGTGGTAATATAATCAATCTACGACATTAGCAAAGATGTCTTTTCCGATAATATTGCTAATTTCGTGGCGGTAGACATTCTTGATTCGAGTTTTAGAATTACGCCATCCAGAGATTGTGGCAAGAGATATTTCCAAGGCTAACACAAGTTTGGCCTGGAATTCTGACTGCTCTTTATACGGTAGTGATTTTATATAACCATCGAGAGCATCGTTTGCAGTCATGATTTTTGGATATTTCAGAAATTATAGTTATTTTTACAAATGCAAAATTAATATATTATCTGAAAATATAAAATAATCGCGAATAGATAATAGTGATGATTAACATAAATTAACTATATTATAAAATGAGACCGATTGGGCCTATCCTCAAGGAGCATATTGAGGAAAAGAAATTGGCAAAGACTAAAATAGCTGAAAAAGTGGGTATTACATACAATTATTTGTCTACGATATTCCACAAGGAGACACTTGATGCCTCACTTCTTGAGAAACTTTGTGTCGCAACGGGATTACACCCGATGACTTTCTATGAATATGGTGAAGATGGCACAATAGCACATTATTCCGACATAAAGGCTAAGACCGGAATAGGATCGGCAGCTGTCAATATCAATCACAATTCAGCTGATCAGGACAGGGCTCTCGCTGACAAAGAAAGAATCATCGAAGAGAAAAACAGACTAATAGAAGAAAAAGAACGGACTATCCAGATCCTGCTGGCGGCAAGTGGACTGCGACCAGGGACGGAATCGGGTCATAATAGTGATAATAAATAATATTGAGTTACGAGTTTAAAGCCGGGATGGACCTAAAAATGTGTCGGTTTTGTCGCCTCACCCCGACTACGAAAAATCCTTTGGCTTGTTTGCCAAAGGATTTTTTGCGTTTTACGTTTTGCGTTTTACGTTTTGCGTTGTACGTTGTACGTTGGGCGTTGGGGGATCAGTGGGGAAGACGGCGGGAGAGCCAGAGGTCGATGATGCGGCGGGATAGCGAAGGCTGAGAGGGGAGGGGCGGATGATTCTCACGGGTGAACCACCCTGCCGAGGTAAGTTCACCGTCGGAGAGGCTTATCTCGCCGCCAACGTATTCGGCTACGAAGCCTACCATCATCTGGCCGGGAAAGGGCCAGCTCTGACTACCCACATACCGAATATCCGATATTTCAAGAGAGGTCTCTTCCTTGACTTCCCTCGCCACACACTGCTCGAGCGTCTCTCCGGTCTCCACGAAACCGGCTACGAGCGCATGCACGTCGGCATGCTTGAAATTTGCGGCGTGAACAAGGAGCGCTTCCTCGCCATCATGGCGCGTCACGAGCACGACCATGGCGGGGGAGAGCTGCGGCCATATCTCACGGCCGCAGGCCTCGCATCTGAGTGAAATATCAGAGGCCTCGGTCATATTGCCTCCGCAATAGCCGCAGAAGCGATGGGCACGGCGGAAGTTGGCGAGTTCCTGGGCCCGGGCGGCAAGCTGCCACTTTTCTTCGCCAAGACGACTCCATGATGAGCGGAGCTCGACCCATTCGGCATCAGCTTCGTCGTGGGCGAAATTATTGCCTATGAGGGCTACCTTACCGTCTTTCAAGAGGATGTTTTGATTATTCATAATTAAGTTGCTTTTGGCCGGGCATGCCCGGCGTACTATCACAGACCCTCCGGGAACCGTGGATGCGCCGGGGAGGATGCGCACAGCTATAGGGCGGTGAGCATTTCGGAGGCTGTGAGGCCGGAAGCCGGATGTCGCCACCCGGGAGCGAGTTCAGACAGTGGCTTCAGGAAGAAGTCTCTGCGGCCAAGATGTCTGTGAGGAATATGGAGAGCTGGAGAGTCGTAGGGGGAGCCGTCGGTGGCCATGATGTCGATGTCGATCTCTCGGTCGTTGTAAGAGCCGTCCCAGCGGCGGTGTCCACGCGGAGAGATGCCTTTCTCTATCTTCTGCAGGCGTACGAGAACCTCCTCAGGATCAAGATCGCTTTCAATAGAAACACCGATGTTGACAAAACGATTGGTGGAGTCGAACCCCCATGGGTCCGACTCCACCTTATGGCTTGTCTCATATGGTCCGAACTCCTCACCAATAGCCTTCAAGGCCCGGGTGATATGAAGCAGTCTGTTGCCAAGATTGCTTCCGAGGTTCAGATAATACTTCATAATGTCTTCTTAACTTCCACTTCCTCGTAGCCTTCAATGAGGTCGCCTTCGTGGATGTCGTTGTAGCCAGCCACGGAGAGACCGCAGTCATATCCGCTGACCACCTCCTTGACATCGTCCTTGAAGCGCTTGAGCGATCCGAGTTCTCCGGTATAGACCACGATGCCGTCGCGGATCACGCGGATCTTGCTGCGACTCTTGATGCGGCCGTCGCGCACGATAGCGCCTGCGATAGTGCCGACCTTCGAGATATGATAGGTCTGCAGCACTTCGGCTGTACCTGTGATCTCCTCCTTGATCTCCGGGGAAAGAAGACCTTCCATAGCCTGCTTTACCTCCTCGATTGCCTTATAGATGACGGAGTAGAGTCGGATCTCGACGCCTTCCTTCTCGGCCTCCTTGCGGGCCGCGCCTGAAGGACGTACCTGGAAACCAATGATAATCGCGTCAGAAGCTGCAGCCAAAGTGACATCGCTCTCGGAGATGGCTCCGACACCCTTATGCAGCACGTTGACCTGAATCTCAGGAGTGGAGAGCTTGATGAGCGAATCGGAGAGAGCCTCGATGGAGCCGTCTACGTCGCCCTTGACCACAAGGTTGAGCTCGTGGAAATCGTTGAGCGCGCGGCGGCGTCCGAGTTCCTCAAGTCCGAGGCGCTTAGTGGTGCGCAGGCCGAGCTCGCGCTGCAGCTGCTCACGCTTGGCCGCAATCTCGCGGGCCTCCTGTTCGGTCTCAAGCACGTTGAATGTATCGCCGGCGGCAGGAGCGCCGTTAAGTCCGAGGATAAGCACAGGAGTGGAAGGTCCGGCCTCCTTGACGCGCTGGTTGCGCTCGTTAAACATAGCCTTGATCTTGCCGTGGTGGGTACCGGCGAGGATAACGTCGCCTACACGGAGAGTACCGTTCTGGACCATCACGGTTGCGACGTAGCCACGTCCCTTGTCGAGTGATGACTCGATGATGGAACCGATGGCGCGACGGTTGGGATTGGCCTTCAGTTCGAGCATCTCGGCCTCAAGGAGAACCTTCTCCATCAGTTCTTCGACTCCGATTCCCTTCTTCGCCGAGATATCCTGGCTTTGGTATTTGCCACCCCAGTCCTCGACGAGATAGTTCATGCCGGCAAGCTGCTCCTTGATCTTGTCGGGGTTGGCCGTAGGCTTATCGATCTTATTGATGGCGAAGACCATAGGCACACCGGCGGCGGTAGCATGGTTGATAGCCTCTATGGTCTGGGGCATCACGTCGTCGTCGGCCGCCACGATGATGATCGCGAGGTCGGTGATCTTGGCGCCACGGGCACGCATGGCGGTGAACGCCTCGTGGCCCGGAGTGTCGAGGAATGTGATGTGGCGGCCATCGGCGAGCTTCACGTTGTAGGCACCTATATGCTGCGTGATACCTCCGGCCTCTCCGGCGATCACGTTGGCGTTTCGGATATAGTCGAGGAGAGAAGTCTTACCATGGTCGACATGGCCCATGACCGTCACGATCGGCGGACGGGGGACGAGATCCTCCTCGGCGTCCTCCTCGGTAGCGATGGCATTGGTCACCTCCGCGCTGACATATTCAGTAGTGAAACCAAACTCCTCGGCCACGATATTGATGGTCTCGGCATCGAGACGCTGATTGATGGACACCATCACGCCGAGATTCATACATGTGGCTATGACGTTGTTGACGGGCACGTCCATCATCTGGGCAAGGTCATTGGCGGTAACGAACTCCGTCAGCTTAAGCACCTTGCTCTCGGCGGCAGCGGCGGCAGCGGCGGCCTCCTCACGGCTGTGGAACTCGTCGCGCTTCTCCTTGCGCCATTTCACGGCCTTCTTCGTCTGCTTGTTGGTGAGGCGTGCGAGCGTCTCCTTGACCTGCTTCTGCACGTCTTCGGCACTGATCTCCTGACGCTGTGGCTCGCGCTTGGGCTCCCCTCGCTTCTTGCCCCGGCTGCGTCCTTCATGTCCGGGCTCGGGACGTTGGCTTCCTTTCGGATTTTTAGCCGCCTGCTTTTCAGGACGCTGATTGGTGCCGTGCGCAGCCGCCTTGTCGATATCGACCTTTTCCTTTCCGATGCGGTTGCGACGGCGGCGATCGCCACCTGACGCGTTCTGGGCGCCGGCATTTGAACCGCCCTGACCTCCGCGGTTGCGTTCGCCACGGCTCTTCTTCTTCGGACGTGTGTTCTGATTGAGTGTGTCGAGGTCGATAGTGCCGAGCACTTTGATCTTAGGGGCCTCGGCTACGGTCTTCACGCGATAGACGCCGTTGGTCTCGGTGACCTCCACTTCAGGCTTACGCTTATGCTCGGACTTTTGGGAGCGTTCGGCTGGAGCGGACTTCTGCTCGGGCTTGGGTGCCTGTGCCGGTCTGGATTCCTTCTTCGGCTGCTCCGGCCGTGAGGGTTGATCGGAGACCTTATGCTCCACGGCTACGGGTTTGGATTCAACCACGGGCGCCGGTTTGGGTTCCGGTTTGGGTTCGGGTTTAGAGATGACCTGCGCTGCAGGACGCTGCTCTACGGGAGCAGGCTGCGGAGCCTGGGCAGCGCGGTCGGCGGCGGGACGCTGCGCGGGAGTCTCCTGCGCCTTTTCAATGGGGCGTCCTGTCTTGAGGTCGATCTGCCCCAGGATCTTCGGACCTACCGGGCGTCGGGCCTCAGCGGCTTTCTCGCGTTCCTGCCGGGCCGTCTTTTTATCCTCCCGGCGCTGTGTTGCCTGATCGGTAGCCTGAACCTTGGCATGCTTGTCAGTGCTGAACGCCCGGGTGAGGATGTCGATCGCGTGGTCGTCTATCCTGATGTTGGGATCGTCGGCCACCTCTATATTGTGTTTGCGTAGATGCTCAGCGGCGGTACCGATACCGACATTGAGGTCTTTCGCTATTTTTCCTAATTTTGTACGCATTCGCTGTTTTTTAAGATGAAGCCCCCTTCATAACGAGCGGGCAGTGATATGAAAATTCAGAAAGCCGGCGTTGCGGCGTAAGGGCCCGGTCATCAGTCTTCAAACTCGGCCCTGAGCACCTGCATCACGTGCTCGAGAGTCTCATCCTCGAGGTCGGCCTGGGCAAGGGTCTCGGGAGAAGCGTTGAGTACGGCCTTAGCTGTGCCGAGTCCAAGGTCCTTGAGAGTCTCGATCACCCAATCGTCGATCTCATCGCGGAACTCGTCGAGATAGATATCCTCCTCGCCTTCCTGTATGTCGCGGTAGACGTCGATGGTGTATCCGGTGATCATAGTGGCGAGGCGGATGTTGAGACCTTCCTTGCCAATAGCAAGCGAAACCTCCTCAGGGTGGAGGAAAACCTCGGCCTTCTTCTCCTCCTCGTTGATGCGGATTGAGCTGATCTTAGCGGGAGAGAGCGCGCGCTGTATGAAGAGGGAAGGGTTGGAAGTATAGTTGAGGACATCGATGTTCTCATTGCGGAGTTCGCGGACGATGCCATGGATTCGGCTTCCCTTGATGCCGACGCAAGCGCCGACGGGGTCGATGCGGTCGTCGTAGCTTTCAACGGCGATCTTGGCGCGCTTGCCTGGGATGCGGGCCACGGCCTTGATGGTGATGAGTCCATCGTGTACCTCAGGGACCTCCTGCTCGAAGAGTCGGCGAAGGAACCGGTCGTCGGTGCGGCTGACAATCACCTTAGGATTGTTGTTGGGATTCTCCACGCATTTCACGACAGCCCTCACGACATCCCCCTTGTGGAAGAAATCGCCTGGAATCTGCTGGTCTTTGGGCATGATGAGCTCATTCTGCTCCTCGTCCATGAGGAGCATCTCCTTTTTCCAGATCTGATGCACCTCACCTGAAATGACCTCGCCTTCGAGCTCGCGGAACTTAGAATAGACGGCGTCTTTCTGCAGGTCGAGAATCTTAGACTGGAGAGTCTGACGAAGATTGAGGATGGCGCGGCGTCCGAACTTCTCGAAATAGATGCGTTTCGTCACATCCTCACCAATCTCGCACTCGGGGTCAATCTCGCGGGCGGCCGTGATGCCGATCTGAGTGTTTACGTTGTCGACCTCGTCGTCGGCTACGACTTCGAGATTCTGATAGATCTCACAGTCGCCTTTGTCGGGATTCATGATGACGTCGAAGTTCTCGTCGGAACCGAACTGCTTAGCGATCACGTTGCGGAAAGACTCTTCAAGCACACTGATGAGAGTGGTCTTGTCGATGTTCTTGTGTTCCTTGAACTCTGCGAACTGGTCAACCATATTGTTGACCGTCTCTACTTTTTTAGCCATTTTATATTGTTTTTCAGTTTTAGTCGTTAGTTTTGAGTCTTAAGTCTTCAGTCTTGAGTCTTAAGTCTTCAGGGGGACTGAAGATATAATAAAAAAGACCTGAAGAAGCCATCAGGCTTCCCCGGGATGCCGGATTGGGGCGCAAACTGTCACGATGCCTTCGTCCGGAAGGGATATGCAAGGAATTATCGAGCAATATTCCAAAAGAAACAGAGGGAACGCTTGCGTCCCCTCTGGAATTCTCTGCAAAGATACAAAAAAAATGGCGAATATCCGTGATTAGGGTAAAAATTAGATTGCAAAAGAGGGCGTTATTAACATTATTTAATAAATTTTAAATAAAAATATACCGGAGAGGGTGGTTGAATTGCTTAAAGGACATCATGAATGAGACCAGGGTGTTAATAATTTTTTATTTTCCAGAAACAAATAATTTTGTAATTTTGCAGTGTGGATTTTATGTGGATGGAGGGGTTGGTCGGAATAATACCTACAATATGAGTGGAAATACAAAGGCGGTGTTGCTCGCTTCGGTGGCAGTGCTGAGTTGGGCTACGGTAGCTACGGCGTTCAAGATTGCATTGATGCATCTTTCGGTGTTCTGTATGCTGACTGTGGCTACGGTCACGGCGATGGCTGTGTATGCAGTGATGATGACTTTGGAAAGGAAATGGGGTGTCTTGAGGGCGATGCCAGCCGGATTGATGGTCAAGACGGCGTCGCTGGGGATTGTGAATCCGGTTGTGTATTATCTTGTGCTGTTCAAGGCATATGACATGCTTCCGGCTCAAATGGCCCAGCCGCTCAATTATGCGTGGCCCATATTCCTCCTTGTGCTGCTTGCTGTCTTTAATCATGAGAAGATTCCGGCACAAAAATATATCGGTATGTTGATCTCGGTGTCAGGCGTGGTGTGCATTTCTCTCGGAGGAGGAGGGGTGGCAGGGAGAGTTTCCATCACCGGTATTTTCTTAGCTCTTTTCAGTGCCGTGTTTTGGGCTGCCTACTGGATGTTCAACAATCGGTTGAGCGGGAAGGTGGATGGAACTGTCGCTCTATTTCTGGAGTTTTTTGCCGGAAGTCTCGTGCTTGGTGTGAGCGGTTGTTTTGTCGGCATAGAGATTGATTCACTTGAGGGTCTGATGTCCGGGGTATATATCGGATTGTTTGAGATGGGTATCCCGTTCCTTACCTTCGGCATGGCGCTACGGATTACGAAAAATCCTGCGTTGATCAACCAGATGTGCTATCTTTCGCCGTTTCTGTCGCTTTTCCTGATAGCAATGGTGCTTGGGGAGAGGATAGCCACGGGAACTTATGTGGGGTTAGTGCTGATAGTGGCCGGATTAGTGTATAATCAGTATTTTGTTAAGGACCAAGGACAGCAGGTCGGCAAGGGAGAAGGAGCAGTAAAATGATAAGAGGAGCCGAAGCTCCTCTTAAATTGTGGGGTCATACCCCGGCTTATAAAAATTGGGGTCTTAGAACTTTAAGTCGTAGACAGCCTTCTTGATGCCCGAGAAAGATAGGGGGGTGTCGACAGACTCGATTACGGGTTTCTTGGATCCTTCCTTCTTCACTTTCTGCTGAATGGAGAGGACGATGCCGTCGTCGGAGACGGAGCGGAGCATGCCGTGAAGCTTGCGTCCGTCGGAGGTGAGCACCTCAAGGTCTTGTCCAATGTATTTATCGTATTGCCGGCGCACCTTGAGCGGAGATGTGAGGCCGGCGGTGCCTACCTCGAGTTCGTAGTCTTCGACATCGCGGTCGAAGGCGCCCTCGATGGCGCGGGTGAGTCGGACGCACTCCTCGATGTCGCCTGGAGTGAGGGAGTCGATTTCGACTGTAATCTCGTTGGATGGAGTGATCTTCAAATCGGTAAGGAAGTATTCTGTGTCCTTAAGCTGGTCTTCAACGAAGGCCTGGAGTTCGTTTTTATCAATCATAAATTAAATAAACAATAAACAGTGAGTAATGAACAATGAGTGTCGAGAGGGGAGATTTAAAAACAAGTGTATGGGTGATTAGAAGTCGCGGACCTTTGTGGCGAAGTCGGCTACCGCGCTTCGGTCGGCTTCCTTGAAGGCTCCTCGTATGGTAAGGGTGTCGGGCATTACGTCGATGGCTTTCATTTCCGAGAGCATCGCGAGCATGACCTTCCCGGCGGAGGGGGCCCAGGATCCATTCTCTACAATAGCGGCTTTTCGGTTGCAGTAGCCTTTGGCCGCCAATACATGAAGGAAAGTATGCATTGGGGTGAAGAGTCCGGCATCGTAGCTTGAAGCGCAGAAGACGGCTTTCGGATACTTGAACGCCTCTGCGACGGCTTCCGATATGTCGAGACGGGTAAGGTCGGCGACGAATACGTCTTTCACTCCGAGACGGCGCAGTTCCTCTGCAAGGTATTCCGCAGCCTCGAGTGTGTTGCCGTGGATTGATGCGCAGGCAATGAAGACACCGTCCTTTTCCGGACGGTAGGAGCTCCATGTGTCGTAGAGACTGATGTAGCGGCTGATGTCGTCGGTCAGAATCGGACCGTGAAGCGGACAGATTGTGCGGATGTCGAGCTGGGAGAGCTTCTTGAGAGTGTTCTGCACCTGCGGACCATATTTACCCACTATATTAAAATAGTAGCGGGCGGCCTCGGGTTCCCAGTCTTCGGAAAGGGCATCGAGCGCTCCGAAAGTTCCGAAAGCGTCGGCGCTGAATATGAGCTTCCTCTCGGGGCAATATGCCATCATCACCTCCGGCCAATGGACCATCGGGGCAAGAATAAATTGGAGTGTAAGTCCTCCAAGATCGAGAGTATCGCCCTCCTTTACCGTAACGATATTGCAGCTTTCCGGAATCGGGTCGAAATAATTGGGAAGCATGCGTGCGGCGGTAGCAGACATGACGAGGGTAGCTTCCGGATAGATTTCTACGAATGTGGAGATTAGTGAAGAATGGTCGGGTTCGAGATGCTCGATCACAAGATAGTCGGGCTTCGCGCCATTGAGGGCTTTAGCAAGATTGGCCAGCCATTCGGTGCCGGTCTGGTCGTCGGTGGTGTCGACGACGGCGATCTTCTCGCCTTTGATAAGATAGGAGTTATAGCTTACTCCTTGTGGAACCTTATATTGGTTTTCGAATAATTCAATCGTATGGTCGTCGACTCCAATATATGTGATACCAGGAGCGACCTCAAAAATATTACCTGTCATTTTAAAGATGTGTTTAGTGTAGTTTCTAATTTTATAACAATCCAGACATAAATAAGGTGAATATATTACAAATGAAGTACTGGCAGGCTGAAGAGTGTAATTAATATAAATTAACAAATATTGATTTATTAGTATAAAAATTAAATAAAATTAAGAAATAACGAAAAATTTAATAAAGATTAACAAAAATGGAATGAAAAATTATTAAAAATACTTTTGCGGATTGAAAAATAACACCTAACTTTGCCGACGTTTTTCCGAAAGCCCTCACGCAGGGATTCCGGCATAAGCAAAGCAAATTCAAACAACAACAATACGCGGCGGACTCAAGGAAGCCGCAAGCTAAAAAGACTGATTATGGCAAACAAAGCAGCAAAGCCCAACGGAAAATTGGGAGTAATGGTGGTAGGTAACGGCGCCGTGGCCACTACATTCATGACCGGTGTCCTCATGACACGCAAAGGACTCACCAAGCCCGTAGGCTCAATGTGCATGTATGACAAGATCCGCGTCGGCAAAGGCGAGGACAAGAAATACCTCCACTACAAAGACATCGTGCCTCTGGCAGACCTTAACGACATAGAATTCGCTACGTGGGACGTCTATCCCGCCAACGCCTATGAGGCAGCCCTCAACGCAGAGGTGCTGAAGGAGAAAGACATCAACCCGGTGAAGGAAGAGCTCGAGGCCATCGTCCCGATGAAGGCCGCCTTCGACAAGAACTACGCCAAGCGTCTTGACGGCGACAACGTGATGGAAGGCAAGACCCGCTGGGAAATGGCCGAGCAGCTTCGCGAAGACATCCGCAACTTCAAGAAAGAAAAGGGCCTTGACCGCGTCGTAGTGCTTTGGGCAGCCTCCACGGAGGTATATGTGCCGGTAGACGAGAAGGTGCACGGCACCCTCGAATCGCTCGAGGCAGCCATGAAGGCCGACGACAAGGAGAAGATCGCCCCCTCGATGTGCTACGCATACGCAGCCCTCAAGGAAGGCGCCCCCTTCATCATGGGCGCACCGAACACGACGGTAGATATCCCCGCCATGTGGGAGCTCGCCGAGCAGACCGGCATGCCGATAGCAGGCAAGGACTTCAAGACCGGCCAGACGCTCGTCAAGTCAGGTTTCGCCCCGATCATCGGCACCCGTTGCCTCGGCCTCTCAGGATGGTTCTCGACCAACATCCTCGGCAACCGCGACGGCCTCGTGCTTGACGAACCCGCCAATTTCCGCACCAAGGAAGTGTCAAAGCTTTCCACGCTTGAGTCCATCCTCGTACCGGAAGATCAGCCCGACCTCTACGGCCACGGCAACGACGAAGACACCCAGTACTACCACAAAGTACGCATCAACTACTATCCTCCCCGCAACGACAACAAGGAAGGATGGGACAATATCGACATCTTCGGCTGGATGGGCTATCCCATGCAGATCAAGATCAACTTCCTCTGCCGCGACTCCATCCTCGCCGCGCCTCTCTGCCTTGACCTGGTGCTTCTGAGCGACCTCGCCGCACGAGCAGGCCGCAGCGGCATCCAGCGCTTCCTGAGCTTCTTCCTCAAGAGCCCGATGCATGACTACACGAAGGGTGAAGTGCCCGTGAACCATCTCTTCCAGCAGTATGTGATGCTGAAGAACGCAGTGCGCGAGATGGGCGGCTACGAGGCGGATGAAGAAATAGATTGATAGCTTTTTCCAATGGAGGAGACTGACATCCTCCATATAGCCGGGGCGCCCTTGTGAAAGGGCGTCCCGTTTCTGTTTAGGGTGATGATAGAAAAAGGGGCTTGGTGTGTTGTATAATAAAAAGGACACAACAGACATGAGAATAGACATACTGACCGTCATGCCGGAGATGCTGGAGTCTCCGCTCAATTGCTCCATACTGAAGCGCGCGCAGGACAAGGGTCTTGCTGAGATCCATGTGCACAACCTTCGCGACTACACCACTGACAAGCACCGGAAGGTGGACGACTATCCTTTCGGGGGTGAGGCAGGAATGGTGATGAAGATCCAGCCGGTAGACGCCTGCATCTCTAAGCTGAAGGCAGAGCGGAACTACGATGAGGTGATCTTCATGAC
The DNA here is from genome assembly GCA_029061225.1 of Muribaculaceae bacterium. GTDB lineage: Bacteria > Bacteroidota > Bacteroidia > Bacteroidales > Muribaculaceae > Lepagella. Next base: position 13,555 of record JAIDSM010000132.1, on the reverse strand, counting down.
TCCCGACGGCAAGACCTTTGACCAGCAAATGGCCAACAGTCTCTCGCTGCTTGAGAACATCATCATACTCTGCGGTCACTATAAGGGAATCGACTACAGGATAAGGGAGCAGTTCGTGACGAAAGAGATATCGATCGGCGACTATGTGCTGACGGGGGGTGAGCTGCCTGCGGCGTGCGTCACGGACGCCATAGTCAGGCTTCTGCCGGGGGTGATAGGCGATGAGCAGTCGGCGCTTTCGGACTCATTCCAGGACAACCTTCTCGCGCCTCCCGTCTATACCCGGCCGGCCGACTACAAAGGGTGGAAGGTGCCGGAAGTGCTACTGAGCGGGCATGAGGCGAAAATAGCGCAGTGGCGCCTCGACCAGGCAATGGAGCGGACGCGCAGATTGCGGCCGGATCTGCTTGGTTAAGAGTTAAGGGTTAAGGGTTAAGGGTTGAGGGTTTGAATTTTGATATTTAAATAATGAAGATATGGATTTTGTGATATTGGCGGGCGGGCTTGGATCCCGCTTCGTGAAGGAGGGCTATGAATGCCCTAAACCTATGGTGCCTCTTTTCGGGAAGCCGATGCTCGGGGTGCTCGTAGACACACTGATGAAATGCGGGGCCGAGCGCATCTATGTAGGAGCGAACGCGCGGATGCAGATGCTGCTCGACTATCTTGAAGAACTGAAGACTCAGGGTCTGCCGATAGAAGTGCGCCCTATCATAACTGACAACTCCTACTGCACTCTTAAGGCTGCGTCGGAGGGAATAGAGGGGAAATTTATCGCAATGACGTGCGACGCCATCTTCCCGACCGATGAGTTCAGAAATTACGTGAAGGCAGTAGAGGAGGCTCCGACAGGGGTGGCCCTGATGGGGCTTACGAGATTCGTCGAGGACGAAAGCCCGCTTTACGCGCGCGTGTCGGAAGAGGGAGAAGTGATCGACTACCGCTATGGAGGGGAACCATTCGCTGAGGGCACGATAGTCTCAGCCGGGCTGTACGGCCTATCGGGGAAGATCATGGGAGTGATCCCCGAGCTCGGTCTTGAGCCCGAATCGCTGAGCGATTTCCAGCGGCTGCTTGCCGTGAAGACGCCCGTCAAAGTATTGCCGTATGAATTCACGATAGCGTTTGACGTAGACAACACGCGAGACCGCCTTCATGCCGAGGAATTCCTCGCGAAGTTCCAGTAATCGATGTGTTTAAAATGAAATCGCCGGGATTCCGCCATCAAGGAGGAATCCCGGCTTCTGTAGCTTAGGATTAGGATTTTGAAGCGAATTTTTCAATCAATGTCTTTTTCGTTATATCATCAGTATCTTATGTGCAATAATGGAGTAGGAGTGATGGAATTTTCGTTTATGTTAAATGTCGCATATAGTGGGTAGACAGGATTATTTATGGTGTTCGTGGCTTTGCCGGAGATCAAGCTCCAGTATGTGGGCCGCGATTGAGTTTCGACTATATAACAACTGAAAAGGACAAACTTTTCATCGACCGGTAGGTCGGCCGGTCAGCAACCGGAGAAATGTAGCCGATTTGAAACCGAAATGCAAAACAACTGAAGCATAAGACATTGTAGAGAGTAGGCAAAAGGTCTAAAGAAAGTCGTGAAACGGGGTTAAAATGACCATAAACAAAAAAATATTGGCATGGTATTTAATTTTCGTTAAGCTAATGTTGCGTCAGCATGAAACATAGAAAAATCTCTCCGTTCACATTTTTTTAGATTCTTTGTTGGTTTTTTCGCATATATTTGATTAATTTTGCATCGTCGTATGCCCTGCATCGACGCATTAGACCTAAACAGGCCGGGAGGCATGAGCCACGAGGCCATAACCGCAGACGAAAAGTGAGCAGTTTTTCAAGAAAAGCAACTTATTGGTTTAAGAGATGCGCCAACATACCGCTTCTGATCATAGGAGTGTTCTTCATCGGGCTTCTGCTGCTCAATGAGGACGCGTCGTTTACGCAGAGCATGGTCTATGAGAAAGAGATATTGAGGCTAAAGCAGGAGATTAAGGAAAACAAGGACTCGGCGTCGTATTACCGCAACCGCCGGATGGAGATAGAGCGAGGCGACGAAGCTCTTGAATACATAGCGCGCGAGCAATATCATATGAAACGTCCGACCGAGGACGTCTTCCTGCTTGTCGCGCCATCTAAATGAGAAGGTAAAGATGAAGAGAGAGAAACCATCGACTCAAGCCGCAGGAATGACTGTGAAACTTGAGAAGCGACGAAAATACGCTGAAGCGGGAGCCACGTTAGGGCTGCTGCTCGTGCTTGGCGCCATGATAGCTCCGTTTCTCGGAGGGCTGACAGGGCACTCCCTGAGTTGGGCGAAATGGGTGTACGCCGCAGGGGCTCTTCTATACACAGCCGCGAGGACGATCGACGTAAACGCTCCGGGAGACTCTCTGAGGCTCAGGAGGCTGCGGCGTCTCGAGTTCTGGGCGGGAGTGTGCTTTATCGTAGGGGGCGCGTTCTGGTTTTACAAAGAACAGTATTATACGGGCATTTTTGCGGGTCCGCTTGCAGTGATGCGCCAGACCGTGGCGTTCACTATGGCGGGGGCTGTAATCCAGATCGTAGCGAGCTGGATGATAGCGTTCCGCATGAAGAAAGAGTCAAACACAGGGGAATAAGGGATGAAGATGGAAGAAAGAAGACGGTTTATCGCCATAGACCAAGGCAACACCCTTATCAAGCTGACGCTCTTCGAGGGTGACGATCCGCGAGAGTCGTGGCGGTTTCCGGGTGAGTCGATGGAGGAAATCTTTTCCGTCGTGGAGCGCTGGCGACCTGACTGCGGAGCTTTCTGCTCGGTAGGAAGACTTGATTCGCGAATGGTGGAATCTCTGCGTCTGGCACTTGACGGACGGCTCCTTATCCTGTCGCGTTCGACTAAGCTTCCGATAGGTATAGCCTACAGCACGCCCGCGACCCTTGGCCTTGACCGCGTAGCGCTTGCCTCGGGTGCTTCGATGCTCTACCCCGGGGAGTGCGTAGCAGTGGCTGATGCGGGGACTGCGGTGACGCTTGACATAGTTGACTCTGCGGGTGTCTTCCGCGGAGGACGCATCACAGCAGGGCTAAGGCTCAGATTCGAATCGCTTCACGCGCACACTTCGGCTCTTCCGCTCGAAGATGCCGACGGTCCGCTGCCTATGGCGGGCGACTCGACGGCCACTGCCATCCGCAGCGGGGTAGTGAGGGGACTTGCCGATGAGATCACAGAGACTTTCCGGCAATATAAAGAGCATTTCGGATGTAGCCGGCTGGTGCTGACCGGTGGCGACTCCGAAATTCTTACCGACTGTATCAAATCACGCATACCAGCCGGCCATGTGCCCGACCTTATGGCGCGGGGTCTGCTATATATCTATAAACACAATGAAATCTAAGATCAAAACATTATTAGCCACCGTTTCTTTGGCATCGATCTCCTTGACCGTGCATGCGGACGTCAACACCCCCTACTCCATGTATGGCTACGGAATCATAGGAGAGCGTGCCACCTCGATGCAGCGCCAGATGGGAGGCGTCGGCTACGCCATGCAGTCGGGACGCCAGATCAATGCGATGAATCCGGCCTCGTATGCCTCGATAGACTCGCTGACGTTTCTCTGGGACATGGGCGCCAACATGAACATGCAGTGGCAGAAGGACAACAGCGGAAAGACCCATGGCTACGGAGGTGGACTCGACTACGTCACGATGGAGTTCCCTCTGTCAAAATACATGGGCATGTCGATAGGCATGATACCGGTCACGCAGGTAGGCTATTCGTTTGGCAACGACATCCAGTTCGGTGCGCGCCAGAACCAGGGCTCCGGCGGCATCACGGAGGCCTACGCCGGCCTGTCGGGCAAGATAAAGGGTTTTTCTGTTGGCGTAAACGTGTCGTATGATTTCGGCACTATACAAAATGACCTGTATGCCACTCCAAAAGTAGGAACGCAGGCTGTCTTCGAGCATATAATGCAGATACGGGACTGGAACATTGTCGCCGGCCTTCAGTACCGTCTGCCAATCAACAAATATAACTCCCTGACTTTGGGGGCTACCTATTCACCGAAAAAGTCTTTTCATGGAAGCACATGGTTTACGAAGCAGGACCTTACCGCTGACTCGCGTGCTGACACAATGGCGATAAGCAACATGAAGGGAAAGTATTATTCCCCTCAGACATTCGGAGCAGGCATAGCGTATACGCATGAGAGGGTACACCGCATATCGGTAGAGGCTGACCTGACTGTTCAGCAATGGTCGAAGACCCCGTTCACGTCGCTTGTGGACAAGGAAGGTCAGGTAGTGGTGGATGAAATCAAGTTTGCCGACCGTATTAAGTATGCGGTAGGCGGTGAGTATACGCATAATGTAAGGGGCACCTACCTGGAGCGTATGCCTTGGCGTTTAGGAGCGTTCTATACGGACGACTATCTGAGGATACAGGGCAACCGGATGAAGGAATACGGAGTGAGCCTGGGCACTGGTTTTGCGGCTCCGGGAGGTAAGACCATGATCAATTTCGGTCTTGAATGGCGTCATCGCCAGACAAGCCCGGTGAATCTTCTCACGGAGAACTACTTCAATATCATGTTGGGAGTCAACTTCAACGAAGTATGGTTCTTCAAGCGTAAGATTAATTAATTCAACTTTCGTAAGCGAAAGTTGAGGGTTATAAGGTTATTAGGTTAAAGGGTTATAAGGAAAATTTGAACATTTACTTCAGAAGGGCACTATACCACGTCTGATATAAACCCATAACCATTTAACCCATAAACCTTAAGTAGAGCCTGCGAAACATAAATTAATTGAGTCTTCAGTGTTAGCTATCAGTTATCAGTTGTCAGCAAAATTTTGGTTATAGTACGATGTTATGGCGAAAGGCATGTCTTATGGTCGGTTTTCCGGGGTTGCGGTCAGTGCTGCCGCAGCTTTGGTGATGCTGTTTTCAGGATGTAAGGAAGAAGGGAAACTTGGAGTGGCGTCGCGCATAGATCCGAAGAAAATGCCTACGATGTCGACCGTCAATGTGTCTACCCTGATATCCGATTCCGGCATCACACAATATAAGATAGTGTCTCCTTTATGGACTGTCTATGACGAGGTGGACACGCCTTACTGGAGTTTTCCGAAGGGAATATATCTTCAGAAATACGACAGGAAATTCAATGTGATAGCTTCGGTGGCCGCTGACTCTGCAAAATTCTACCGACTTCAGAACCTATGGAAGCTTGACGGGAACGTAGAGCTTCACAAGGAACCGGGAGAACTCTTCCTTACACAGCAGCTTTTCTGGGACCAGAGGCGCAATCGGCTGTACAGCGACTCCTTTATCCATATAGAGTCTCCGACGAGAATGCTTGAAGGATATGGATTCGAGAGCAATGACCGCCTGACGAAGTATTCCATACGGAAGCCGACGGGTATCTTCCCGGTGAGCGAGGAGATGAGACGGTAAGGGGTGAGGTTTAAGTTTTGAACATTGAGTATTGAACAATAAGTATTGGCTTCGCAGAGTTGGCGCTTCGCGCGAAAAACAATTATGCATTGTGAATTATGAATTATGCATTATAATGAGGATTAGGATATTATGACTTTTACAACGGCATTGATAATCACGATACTGGCAGTGGTATTCTCCGCGCTTTTCTCAGGCATGGAGATTGCCTACGTTCAGTCCAACAAGATCAGGATGCAGATCGACGGATCGCGTGGTGGAGTGGTAGACCGCATAATCCGCGGCTTCAGTCACAACGAGGACATGTTCATCTCCTCCTTGCTCGTAGGCAACAACGTAGTGCTTGTCATCTATGGCATCACGCTTTCCGTGCTTATCAATCCCGTGCTGGAGCGATGGTTTGGCGATTCAGAGGCTATGGTGCTGGTCGTCAATACTGTATTTTCCACCTTGGTGATACTTCTTTGCGGCGAATTCATTCCTAAGGCTACTTTCCGCATCAATCCAAACTTTATGATGAGGATGTTCGCTCTTCCTCTCTATGTCATCTACATTGTGCTTTATCCCGTGTCGAAATTCATTTCCTTTATCACAAAAGGGCTGATGGGGCTTTTCGGCATAAAGGAAAACAAGGTGGATGCGAGGCTTATCACCATGGATCAGCTTGACGACTATCTTGAGGAGCAGCTGCACAGCAAGCAGCAGCAGAAGGAAGAGGTGGAGAACGAGGTCAAGATCTTCCGCAACGCCGTCGACTTTAAAGACACTACGATAGGGGAGTGCATGCGCCCGCGCAATGAGATAATAGCAGTGGATATCGACTCGACCACGCGAGAGGATCTTCTGTCGCTTTTTTCCAGGACCGGACTGTCGAAGATTGTAGTATATCGGGAAGACATAGATGATGTAGTCGGATATATCCATATATCCGAGCTTTTCAATCTTGACTCTGTGTGGAGTGATCATCTCAAACCCGTGATATTCACGCCTGAGACGATGCTCGCCAACAAGATGATGCGCAGGATGATAGCGGAGAAGAGAAGCGTATGCATAGTTATCGATGAATTCGGTGGCACTTCGGGTCTGGCTACTCTTGAAGACCTTGTAGAGGAGATCTTCGGGGAGATCGAAGACGAGCATGACCGCGAGAAGCAGCTTTTCCGTAGGCTTCCCGACGGTGGCTATGAAATTTCCGGGCGTGCTGAGATCGCCGCTATCAATGACGAACTTGGCCTCGACCTCAAGGAATCGGAAGATTATAATACTATAGCAGGGTATATCCTGCATTATACGGAGGCTCTGCCAGATGAGGGGGATACATTCGAGGTAGGCGAGTTGAAGTTTACCGTCACGCGGATGTCTACTACCCGAATCGAGCAGGTAAAGGTGTGTCCGATTTCCAAGGAGTGATCATTATACATAGATATTTCCGAACGTCTTTAGCATATCCTGCGGGATATGCTTTTTTTATAATTAAGCAATAAAAATATTTAAAATATATTAACATAATTTAACTTTACGGGGGGGGGTAAGTGTGATTTTTTGTTAATTTTTGCTTTTCCGTATTTTGTGTGTGTGAATTCATCATAGACTCTGATGTGTCATGTAGCCATGAAAGCTCATATAATCAAATCATTTGCAATGTAATAACTAATATTAACCTAATAATTTACAACACTAACCCACGTCTAATTATGAACTACCGTAAGGAAAGTTCAGGATTCGCGGCGATATGCCGCCGATTCCTGCTTGTGGCCCTCATTGCAGTGGTTGGCCTATCGGCAGCCGCTCAGGGCAAACAGGTGACAGGTAAGGTGCTTGATGAAAACGGCGACCCGATGATCGGCGTGACCGTATTAGTCAAAGGCACCACCAACGGCACCTCAACCGACTTCGATGGCGTTTATACGCTTAAGAACGTCACTCACGCATCAGTACTCGTCTTCAGCTATGTAGGCTGCGTCACTCAGGAAGCCAAGGTCGGCGACCGTTCGGTCATCGAGGTAGTGATGAGGGAAGACTCTGAGCTTCTTGAAGACCTCATCGTAGTCGGCTACGGCGTACAGAAGAAAAGCGACGTGACAGGTGCTCTTACCCGCGTTGACTCTGAGACACTTAACTCCCGCCCCGTAAGCAACGCTCTCGAGGCTCTTCAGGGCAAGGCTGCCGGCGTTGACATCACCACCAACCAGCGACCCGGTGAGATGGGTGAGATCCGTATCCGCGGTAACCGCTCGCTCTCCGCAAGCCAGTCGCCCCTCTACGTGGTAGACGGTGTGCCCTTGCAGTCAGGCGGTATCGAGGCCATCAACCCCCGCGACATCGAGGCTATCGACATCCTCAAGGATGCTTCCGCCACCGCCATTTACGGTTCGCGCGGTGCCAACGGTGTAGTCATCATCACCACAAAGGGCGGCAAGCCCGGCAACTTCAGCCTCAATTACTCGGGATCTGTGACCACCACCAAGATCGTAGACCGTTCCCCCTCGATGACGGCTGCCGAGTTCATCAACTTCCGTCGTTGGGCAGCTTACAACCTTGATCCTGAAACCTATGCGCATCCAAATAGCCCTACACAGGCTAACGATATGTTGATCTTCGACTCTCCACTCGATGGCCAGACCTCACGCGACAACGTGATGCGCGGCTGGGCAACCGGCAGCTGGAATCCCTCGGCTGTGTATGACTATGACTGGACCGGCCTCTATACCCGTACAGGCGTGACCCAGGAGCATACAGTATCGGCTTCCGGAGGTACAGAAAAGATGAACGCCTACGCATCCTTCGGCTATCTTGACAACCAGGGTACACAGAAGGGGCAGTGGTATAAGCGCTACACCGGCAAGGTGACCACCAGCATCACTCCTGTGAAGTGGATGCAGATCGATGCAAGCATCAATGCCACATGGGCTAATCAGGACTACGGTCTGTCAAGCGCAAACGCGCGTTCGAAATCAGTGCCCAACTCCATCTACGGACTTGCAAAGACTTTCTACCGCTTTGCTCCTATGTATGATTCCAATGGTGATGTAATCATCTTCCCCGGCGGCGAGAACGCGCAGTATACCATCGTCGGCGAGCTCGACCATCAGAAATTCAGACGAAATACATTCCGCGCTCTTGGTAACTTCGCCGCTACCGTTAAGTTCGGTGAGATATGGAGCCCGCTTAAAGGCCTTACCTACAAGATCGCTTTTGGTCCTGACTATCGCCACTACCGCGCAGGATCCTGGATCGACGGTATGTCGTCTTACACGATCAATCCTAACGGCACACCAGGCAAGAATATGGCAAAACTTGAGAACGAGCAGTATTTCTCCTGGACGCTTGACAACCTTATCAATTACAACAACACATTCGCTGAAAAGCACAATGTTGGCCTTACATTGCTTCAGACATCGTCAAAGTACACCTATGAGAACTCCTCAATGACCAATCATAACATTCCGAAGGATTCCTACCTCTGGAACAATATAGGTTCCGCATCGATCACAGACACCAACAACGGAGCCGGCATGGGTTCAGGCATTACAGAGACCTCTATGGAGTCGTATATGATCCGTGTCAACTACAACTTCGACGAGCGATACTTGCTGACCGCTTCAGGACGCTGGGACGGTGCCTCTCAGCTTGCCCCCGGCCACAAGTGGGACTTCTTCCCCTCGGTGGCGATAGCATGGCGTCTTGATCAGGAGGATTTCCTAAGCCAGTATTACTGGATCAACAGCCTTAAGCTCCGCGCCGGTGTGGGCGTGACAGGCAACGCCGCAGTGCCTGCCTACAAAACCAAGGGTACTATCTCCCAGATGTTCCTGCCCTTCGGCGACACATCCACTCCCGCTTACTCTGCCTCTGAGGACTATTACAACATACACAACTCCCTCGCCAACCTTGACCTCGGATGGGAGAAGACCACACAGTGGAACATCGGTATTGATTATGGATTCCTCAACAACCGTATCGGCGGTGCCCTTGAGTTCTATTGGTCTACAACCAACGACATCCTCATGGACATGACCATCCCGACCCTTACAGGTTACGGATCGACCTACGCCAACATCGGCAAGGCATCCAACCACGGTGTGGAACTTACCATCGACGCATTCCCGGTAATCGCAGGTGATTTCCAGTGGGAGACCAACTTCAATGCCGCGTATGAGAAGAACAAGATCCTTGAGCTGGCCAACGGAAAGGAGGATGACCTCGCCCACAACTGGTTTATCGGTCACGAGATCGGTGTCCACTACGGCTTCGGCAACCTCGGCCTCTGGCAGGATACTCCGGAGGATCGCGCTGAAATGGAGAAATGGAACGCCAATGGCTACAACTTCACACCGGGTAACGTAAGGCCCAGGGATCTCGACGACGACTACAAGATGACAGACGCTGACCGTATGATCCTCGGCAACTCCAATCCACAGTGGACACTCGGCTGGAGCAACAACTTCTCTTGGAAGGGTATCGAACTTGGATTCCAGATCATCGGAAAGCTTGGCTATCATGTGAATGTATACTCACAGCCCATGACCGCCCATGCAAATCAGGACAAGGTGGATTTCTGGACTCCTGAGAATACGGGCGCTTACTATCAGAAGCCTATCCTCGGTCAGGCATCCGCCGGTGCGACCGACCCGTTTGCAAGCCTACTCGGCTTCCGCAAGGGCGGCTACATCATGATGCGCGATATCTCTATCGGCTACAACTTCCCCAAGGAACTTATCTCCAAGGCGACTTTCAAGACCGCGCGTGTTTACGCTCAGTGCCTGAATCCGTTCAGTTTTTATCAGGCCGTCAAGGGATTTGACCTCGACACCAACGAGACTTATTATAACCGTGGCTTCACGTTTGGCCTTGAACTCGGATTCTAAGTGAACAACCTAATACAAAAACAAAGACAATAATGAAACTATATAAATATCTTATAGGAGCTGCGTTGGCAAGTGCGGTCGTATCAATGCCCTCTTGCGCAGAAAGTTTCCTTAATGAGGAGCAGACCACAGCCTTCGATACTGACTACTTCAACACACCGGAGGGTCTGGAGAAGCTCGTGATCTCACTCTACGGCAATATCCGCTGGCATTTCGGCTACGAATGGGCCTATGGTATCACACTCTATGGAACGGATGAGTTCACAATGGGCAACGACAATACCTCGCAGCCCTGGAACGAATACAACAACAACCTTGCCCCGCTCAACTATACGCCGGCTGTGGGAGCGCCGAACCCCAACTGTCCTCCGGTTAGCGCTCTGTGGGACGAGATGTATTACGGTATCGCTTCCTGCAACATCATCCTTGCCAAGGCGGATGACGTTTTCTCGGATCCAGCCACCCGTGACTGGGCTAAGGCAACTGCATATTTCCTCCGCGGCTACAACTATTATCGTCTGACTGCTCAGTATGGCCACTGTGTGCTTCAGACTGAGCCTACCGAGGGAGTGGTGCGCAACTTCGAGGACTCGACTCCGGAAGAATGTTGGGAGCAGGTAATCAGCGACCTCCGCTCTGCCTACGATACATTCCAGGGTGAAGACGATCGTTTCGGTAAGGGCGTGACATGGTGTAAGTCCACTGCCGCGCACTGGCTTGCCAAGGCTCTTCTTTTCCGTGTGTCGGAACGCAACGACTCTTGGAACGAGAAGTATAAGAGTGCTGATATCGAAGAGGCTATCAAGATGTGTGACTATGCTATCGCACAGCATCCACTTGTAGACAACTATAGCGATCTTTTTGCTAACTATACCGGAGTTAACTGCCCGATAGAGTCTACCAGTGAGATCATCATGGCGTCTCCCTCGAATGCAAACAGTAACACGAAGGGTCGCTATGGCAACCGTACTCTCTATTATTTCCATAGCCAGTTCTCCAACTATTCGGGCGGTTGGGTAAAGCGTGGTTATGTTACCGGTGGTAAGGACTTCCAGCGTTGTGTTCCTACGGAATACTCATATGCGATCTACGACCATGTCGCCGACGCACGTATGTGGAAGACGTTCCGTACTGTCATGGGTGCCAATACCGATAAGAGTACAAAAGCAGACCCTCAGAAAATTAAACTTGGAGACCCCGCTGTTATATTCATTCTTAACAAAAAGGATGACAACACGTATGACAAGTTCCAGTTTGGTTGTCCTGCTATGGTTGACGTGAAAAAAGGTTATGTAAAAGATAGTATTAAGGATTATAATCCTGAATATTACAACTATTTCCCGAACTTTACCGATGATGCAGGCCGTCTTCCGGCATGGAAGAAGGGTGAGAGCACCACGACAGATGGCCACTTCACTGAGACGAAGGGCCAGTGGGTTCCTGTATCAGGTATCCTTTATCAGAATGGTGAATGGGTTCGCGACAAGTTCAAGAGCCAGCCGCGTTGCAACATGTATGCTCATATCAACAAGACCACAGCAGGAGACGGAGCTAAGAACGAAGCTGACGACAGTTACCGTGATGTAACTATGTCACGTTCGGGCGAGACCTATCTGATGCGTGCTGAACTTAAGGTTCGTAAGGGTGACTATGCTGGTGCGATGGAGGATATCAATGTCATCCGTAAGCGTGCAAGCTGGAAGGCTGGTGAGAATCGTTCTTACTATACCGACGGGTCCGAAGCTGCTCGTAAGCAAGCCGGTGCTGACGTAACGATGCTTGACAATACCCTTCTCAACATCAATACCTACTATCTGTCTAATCCAGATCTTGAGTGGACTACAGCTGCAAGCGATCTTCAGTTGAAGAGCTTCCCTGATAATCTTCCCGCAGAAGATGAGGCGGTTCTCGCAACTCTCGGTGTAGGCGGACAGTATGAAAGAGCTCTTCACTTCATCCTCAACGAGCGTACCCGTGAGCTCCTCGGTGAATGGCAGCGTTGGGAGACACTCAGCCGTACGAATACCCTCGTACTCCGCGGCAAGGCGTTCAACCCGGATGCTACTGGTTTGAACGAGACCAAGGGACTGCGCCCGATTCCACAGACCTTCCTCGACCAGCTGAAGAATGCCGACGGAACCAACCTGAGCGATGCTCAGCAGGCTGCATGGCAGAACCCCGGTTATTAATCATCAATGAATAATTATCAATGCTCAATTGAAGTAACTCTACTTTCGGTGACATAGAAAAGACGCGTCTCGCAAGGGACGCGTCTTTAGTTTAAGGTTTTTTAAGTGCCAATAACAATATTTTTTGAAAAAAGTTTTAAAAAAGTTTAGTTTTTTTTGCTTGTTTGAAAAAAAAATCCTAATTTTGCCTTTGAAAAAAACTATCTATAGGTAAAACTCCTACAATTCTATCTTCTACCGCCCCTTTTAGGGGAGCTAACTAAACTAACTACCGCTATGAACGAATCTACCTCTTTCCAGGATTCAATATTGGGGATGCAAGGCAACCTGCTTTCGTTCGCACTCAAGCTTACTCTTAACAAGGAGGAAGCAGAGGATCTTGTGCAGGACACGACCTTGAAGGCGCTTAACAACGAGGATAAATTTGTTGCCAACGCTAATTTCAAAGGTTGGATGCTCACCATTATGCGAAACATCTTTATTAATAATTATAGAAAGAATGCGCGTGAGAATACCGTCATCGACTCATCGGAAGACTGCTACCATCTCAACCTATCTCAGGACTCAGGCATAGGGACTCCGGAGACGAGCTATGCGAAGCAGGAGATCGCAGCTATACTTGCCGGATTTGCCCCGGACTTCAGAAAGCCATTCTCGATGCATGTGGCGGGATACAAATATGAGGAGATCTCCGATAAGCTCAATATGCCGTTGGGGACGGTAAAGTCGAGGATATTCTTCACAAGGAAGCGGCTGAGAGAGATACTTAAGGATTATCGATAGGCTATAATCGATAGGCATTAATAAGGTGACATCTATTGTTGGTGTCACCTTTTTTATAATTCCAGAGTGTATGGGTGCGCATGATTAGAGATGGAGGAGGTCGGCGGGAGGGAGGCTGGAAACCTCCGTTCCATGGTTAAACGGCAAGCTGACAGTCATTATTTGGGGTGTTGAAACAAACCAGGCAGGATAAGGTTTAATGTCTTAACACAACGAAATACATTTTAACATTTATTGATTTGTGTGAATGA
>JAIDSM010000131.1 GCA_029061225.1 Muribaculaceae bacterium | reverse complement strand
CATTTTCACAAACGGCTGCCGCTAAGTGCTTTCCATAATACATTTTACTAACCTAACATCATGAAACTAATTTCTTTCTTATACCTCTAAAACAACGGCGACCGCCCGAATGTTTACGGACGGTCGCTGTTTATTCGCGTTTTAATATATTTTATAAATATATTGCCTATTTGTTAAAATCTGTTGTTTAAGGTAGAAAAGTTAATAGATTACCGCTCGTCAGTATTAATCTGACTATCAATCCTTAACCCTTAACCCTTAACCCTTAACTCTTAACCCTTAAAAACCGGGTCATTCTTCAGCAGCCACTGGGCGATCTGCACGGCGTTAAGCGCAGCTCCCTTCTTGATCTGGTCGCCTACCACCCAGAATGTCAATCCATTGGGATTTGCGAGGTCCTTGCGAAGACGCCCTACGTATACCGGATCATGGTCTGCAACGAAGAGTGGCATCGGATATTCCTTATTGGCGGGATTATCAACTACTACAAGACCCTCTGCATTCTCAAATGCCTTACGCACCTCTGCGATCTCAAGCGGTTTTTCTGTCTCAACCCAGATGGCCTCGCTGTGGGCGCGGAGCACCGGGACGCGCACGCAGGTTGCGCTCACGGCGATATCGTCACTGTGCATGATCTTACGCGTCTCGTTATACATCTTCATCTCCTCCTTCGTGTAGTCGTTGTCCAAGAAAATATCTACATGAGGAATCAGATTGAAGGCCAACTGATGTGCGAACTTCTCGACGGTCGGTTCCTTTCCGTCTGCAAGTTCCTTGTACTGGTTTTCAAGCTCCGCCATGGCGGAAGCTCCTGCTCCGCTCGCTGCCTGGTAAGTTGCCACATGCACCTTCTTGATCTTCGACAGGTCATCGATCGGTTTCAGAGCCACCACCATCTGAATCGTCGTGCAGTTGGGATTGCCTATCACGTTGCGGGGGCGGTCAAGTGCATCTGCTCCGTTCACCTCAGGAACAACGAGAGGAACATCCTTATCCATTCGGAAAGCCGACGAATTGTCGATCATCAGTGTTCCGTGTTTGGTGATCACCTTCTCATATTCCTTCGATGTGCCGGCTCCTGCCGATGTAAACGCTATGTCAACACCGCTGAAATCCGAATCCGGAGTAAGTTCTTCTATCGTATATTTCTTTCCACGAAACTCCATCTCGCTTCCGGCGCTCCTTTTGGAGCCGAAAAGGCGAAGGTTGTCTACAGGAAAGTTCTGCTCGTCAAGCACGCGGAGGAACTCATGTCCCACCGCGCCGCTTGCTCCTACTATCGCTATATTCATTGTTTTCCGCTTGTCGCTACTGTCTTGTTGATTTTCTTTACGAGACCCTGAAGCACATTGCCCGGGCCAAGCTCGATGAACTCGTCTGCTCCGTCGGCTATCATAGCCTCTACGTCCTGTGTCCAGCGCACGGCTCCTGTCAGCTGCTTGATCAGGTTGGCCTTGATTTCTTCGGGATCGGTGTGTGGTTTGCCGTCTACATTCTGATATACAGGACATTTCGGTGTCTCAAACTTTGCTGCCTCGATCGCTTCTGTCAGTTCCTCCTGAGCAGGCTGCATGAGAGGGGAGTGGAAAGCACCGCCCACTTTCAGTTTCAGCGCACGCTTTGCGCCGGCCGCAAGAAGCTGCTCGCAAGCCTTGTCGATGCCTTCTATGGAGCCTGATATAACTACTTGTCCGGGGCAGTTGTAGTTGGCCGGTACCACAACTTCCTCAATGCCGTCACAGATTTCCTCGATCTTGGCGTCGGGAAGAGCGAGAACAGCGGCCATGGTCGACGGCTGCTTCTCACATGCCTTCTGCATAGCGTGGGCACGCTTGCTGACGAGCTTAAGTCCCTCCTCGAAGCTGAGTGCGCCGGAAGCGACGAGTGCGGAGAACTCGCCGAGGCTGTGGCCGGCTACCATATCGGGCTGGAATTCATCGCCGAGGCTCTTGGCGAGAGCTACGCTGTGAAGGAAGATGGCCGGCTGGGTCACCTTCGTCTGGCGGAGGTCTTCCTCCGTGCCTTCAAACATCAGGTCGGTGATGCGGAAGCCAAGGATTTCGTTGGCTTTCTCAAACATTTCGCGGATCTCCGCATTGTTTTCGTAGAGGTCCTTGCCCATACCTACGAACTGGGCGCCCTGACCGGGGAATACATATGCTTTCATGTGATTCTTCTTAAGTTTAAATCCTTAAAATTATACCTATATTATACTCAAAAAAGCCCTTAACGCGCTTTCAGACTGCAAAATTACTAAAAATAATTGAGAATTGAGAATGGAGAATTGAGAATTTTCTTCATATCGTATATATTTTCAAGATATAATCATGTCCTGTCATTCTCCATTCTCAATTCTCAATTACACAAAATTCTCAATTCTCAATTACACAAAATTCTCAATTCTCAATTCTCAATTATGATCTTACTCCTAAAAGAAAGACCTTCTCGGTAGCCCTCGTCAAGGCGGTATACAGCCAACGGTAGAAATCCGTACCCATAGCTTCAGCCGGAATACCTCCCATATCTATGTATACGTGTCGCCACTGTCCTCCCTGAGCCTTATGGCATGTCACGCAATAAGCGTATTTCGCCTGCAGCGCATTATAATAAGGATTCTCCATCGCCGCCATTATCTTCTCTGTCGGTCCTGCGCCTTCTTCCTCATTGATCACATGCTGGAAAAACTGTTCCATCTCCACCCTCGGTATAGCAGGGCCTTCCGCCATCAGCGACCTGAGCATCACCTTCGAGCTCATCGTCTGGCCGTCGGCAAGTTCAAGCTCCGTATCCACAAACCATCGGCCATACTGCTTCTCCGGTCGTCCCACCCATCTTACGATTACGGTTTCTCCATTAGCCAAAAATGTCTTCATCTTGTTCTGGCGTCCCCAATAGTAGTCGTTTTTGGCTATGACGAGCCTGTCGCCCTGCTGGAGCGGTTCTTCCGCATACATCACCATATTCCTGATGGCCTGGTTGAATCTGTTGGCTCGTCCGTTGCTGCGCGTCACTATAAGTGTCTCTTCCGCCCCAACAGTGTTCCATGAGGAACTGAGTTTATCTGCGAGGTCCATACTGCTGACTGCCTTGATGTCCGGAAATCCGTCCAGTTTTAACGGAAGCGTGCCTTCAGCGATTCCACTCGGCTCTCCGTTCTGGAGTCTTTCAAGAATCTGTCTGACGATTGTGGCGTTGTAGAGAATACCGCTCTCTGCAGCCTGCCTTACCGGTACGTCGAGGGTGTGGTGGAACGGAGCCAGTCCTAATTGCTTGAGCCGGTCAAGGTTCATGGCGGGGGAGTCGCTTTGTCCTACAGGTGGAAGCTGAGCCGTGTCGCCTACGAGGATCATCTTGCATCCTTGGCCGGAATACACATATCTTATAAGATCGCGCAGCAGGCTGCCTCGGCTACCGTCGGTGATGAGCGATGCTTCGTCTACTATAAATATGGTGTTCTGGTCGCGGTTCGCGCTCAGCCTGACATTCATCGCTCCGTTGGCTGTCTCCACATGATAGATGCGTCTGTGGATTGTGGAGGCTGGTTTCTGCGACATTCCTCCCGCCACTTTTGCCGCCCGCCCAGTCGGCGCGAGCACCACACTCTTTATCCTGAAGTGGGAGAGGGCCTGAATGAGGGCCGCGATGACGCTCGTCTTGCCGGTGCCCGCGTAGCCGTTGAGCACGAACACGTCGCGCCACATCCCGGCCGTCACATACTCCGCCATCTTGTAGATGGCAAGCACCTGTCCTTCCAGTGGGTTGAAGGGCAGAGCGGCTAAAGCCGTCTCCGCCAGCTGACGCCCCGTCAGCAATGCCGAATTTCCTTCCATATCTTATAAACGCTCATCAACGTTGCTTTTATCATTCTCCCGCAGGAAAAGTCCTTAAGGTCCCTAAGGCCCTTAAAGTCCTTATAGACCTTATTCAGATGGTGGGGATTATTTTTATTTTTTTAACCGAAAAATCTTTCCTGTATCAGAAAAAATCATTATCTTTGCCGATTGAAAGGGACTCCCTGAGCGGAGCTTCTTTCAAAAGCGAAGGTTTTGATTAATTAATCATTGATAATTAATCATTAATCATTGAAAAAAAGTATAACCCTATAATTTAATTTTTCATAAGAAAATGAAAATAGCAGACATCAAAGGTCGTGAGATTCTTGACTCACGCGGCAATCCGACAGTAGAAGTAGACGTAATCCTTGAATCAGGCGTAATGGGCCGTGCTGCAGTTCCCTCCGGTGCTTCCACAGGTGAGAACGAGGCTCTCGAGCTCCGCGACGGCGACAAGAGCCGCTACATGGGCAAAGGCGTCCTCAAGGCTGTTGCCAATGTAAACGGTCCTATCCGCGACCTTCTTATCGGTCACTCCGCTCTCGATCAGATCGGTATCGACGAAGCTATGCTTAAGCTCGACGGCACAGACACTAAGAGCAACCTTGGCGCAAACGCTGTTCTCGGCGTTTCCCTCGCTGTTGCAAAGGCTGCTGCCAACTACCTTGATCTTCCCCTTTACAAGTACATCGGCGGTTGCAACACTTACGTTCTCCCCGTTCCTATGATGAACATCATCAACGGTGGCGCTCACTCCGACGCTCCCATCTGCTTCCAGGAATTCATGATCCGTCCTATCGGCGCTCCCTCCTTCAAGGAAGGCATCCGTATGGGTACTGAGGTGTTCCACAACCTCAAGAGCGTGCTCAAGGCTCGCGGTCTCTCCACTGCAGTAGGTGATGAGGGTGGTTTCGCTCCTAAGCTCGACGGTACAGAAGACGCTCTCAATGTAATCGTTGAGGCTATCAAGAAGGCTGGTTACGAGCCCGGAAAGGACGTGACTATCGGTCTTGACTGCGCTTCTTCTGAGTTCTATCAGGACGGCGTATACGACTACACTCACCTCAAGAACGGTGCTGTGAAGGAAGTCAACGGCAAGAAGCTCACCAGCGAGGAGCAGGCCAAGTATCTCGAAGAGCTCATCAACAAGTATCCTATCGACTCCATCGAGGACGGTATGGACGAAAACGACTGGAAGGGCTGGAAGATCCTCACCGATCTTATCGGCGACCGTTGCCAGCTCGTAGGTGATGACTTCTTCGTGACTAACGTTAAGTATCTCGAGAAGGGTATCGCTGAAGGTTGCGCTAACTCTATCCTCGTTAAGGTTAACCAGATCGGTTCACTCACCGAGACTCTCCGTGCAGTTGAGATGGCTCAGCGCAACAACTACACTGCTGTCATCTCTCACCGTTCAGGCGAGACCGAGGACGCTACCATCGCTGACATCGCAGTTGCAACCAACGCAGGACAGATCAAGACCGGTTCCGCAAGCCGCTCTGACCGTATGGCCAAGTACAACCAGCTCCTCCGCATCGAAGAGGAACTCGGCGACCGCGCTGTTTACGGCTACAAGAAGATCGCAAAGAAGTAATCTCGATTACGACACCAATAAAAATGAGGGTCCGGCAATTTTCCGGACCCTTTTTTTGATGCGTTTGTTAAGTTCGGAGAGCTGTCATTATGCTATAAACTCTATCGGTAGGGACGCACGGCTCGTGCGTCCGCTCTCGTCACGGTACGCACCATGCAGATCACTTTCTCTTCGGCTGCCGCTGAAAGCGGTATTGCACAGATACCATGAAATAGCGAGGAAGTGCATTGCTGTAGCTTACTGTGCGTCCCGACGCCGTGACTGCATAATTGACGTTTGAAAGCTGATGCAGCATATCGAAACCATCGAGCATGAACGTCCACATCTTGGCTTTCATCGGTGTCCAGGTCAGACGTGTGTTCCAGATGGCATCTGAAGTGTCCAGTTCCTTCACTCCATAGCCTCGACGCGTATAGATGTTGAAGTCTGTGTTTATGCCGATATTGTATGGAAGTTTGAAGTTGGCTACGATGCCGTAGCTCATATGGTTGGCGTTTATGGTCTGGAAATCCGGACGGGAGGAGAAACTGTGGCGGTTTAGGAACTCTCCGTTCAGACTGATCGACTGTTTCCCTATCTGCCACCCTAACGTCAACCGCTCGGAAATGGTATTGTTGTCCACTTTCGATAATTGAGGCTCCTCGGTATTTGTGCCGATCATGTCGGTATATTTGCCAATAGTGGCGGAAGTTGACGAAGATGCCGTAAATTGGTTCTTGGGTCCGAACTGTATGCTGAGATTGTTGGATACCGAAAAATTACGGTTCCCGTCTACGTTATACATTTTGCTCGTTCTAATACCTGTGTTTGTGTCGTAAGTATAGCCGCGGGTCAGAGCATTCTTTGTGATGGACATTTCTATGGTAGCATAGTTGCGTAGTGGATGTCTTTGCGATCCGATGAAGGTGTATGTCAGGCGAGGACGGAAGTTATACTCTACTTTAAGGTCCGGATTACCCACATAGATGTTCAGAGGATTGG
This sequence comes from Muribaculaceae bacterium, assembly GCA_029061225.1. Classification (GTDB taxonomy): domain Bacteria; phylum Bacteroidota; class Bacteroidia; order Bacteroidales; family Muribaculaceae; genus Lepagella. Next base: position 26,907 of record JAIDSM010000131.1, on the reverse strand, counting down.
AGTCATCGGTGATTTCCACCATATCCTGCAGGTTTGGTGCCTTTGGCTTGACATTCATCTCAAGAGTGACATCATGTTTGGATTTTAGAAAATGATTATCATCGACTTTTGTATCGAATGATGCCGAAACCTGTGCATTCCATCCTCCCATGGTTGTAAGGAAGAAACTTTTTCTTATAGGGTAGAAATGATTGTTGCGTGTGTAGTTGAGGTGTGCGTGCCTGAACGAAAATTCAGGAGAAATATTTATGCTTATCAGATACTTCTTATCTCTGTTGAAATCACTGTAATACAATGATGGCGATATGCTGTGGGTGTTGGAGAGAGTCCGGGAGGTGTATGAATTAGCAGGGTCGAGCGTGCTTGCCCATCCTGTCGGGAGGGTGCCGAATATGCCGACATCTTCCAAGCGGTCAAGGGCATATTGATAGGAATCCTTCACTTCTTCCGCAAAGAAATATTCATAATTGAGGCTCAAGTGAAATCTCTTTATGTTTGTCGTGTATGTCAGATTGTTCTGTATGCCGAGATAGGTATGAGGTGTATTGTCGATATATTGTCTGCGCACGTCTCCAGGCACCGGATTGCTCCCGTAGTTGATGGTGTAGTCTTTCCAGATATCTTCCTTGGTGGTGCGATACCGTATGCCGAATTCATCGCTGATCCTGTCATCGGTTTTTGGTATGAAGTAATATATGCCCGGGAAAAACTGAATTTCCGAAGTGCGGGTCTTTCCATCCGATCTGGTTGATGCCCGGTTGAGGATCTCTTTCAAGGTTTCTTCATTTCCATTGGTATATATGGCTTTAAGGGCCTCCATCGTCATGTCTTTCTGCTCCTGCGAGAAAGTTCCGGAAAGTGATTCCGATTCATTATCCTTATCTTGATAGATGCCCTTAACCACATACGACGGCATCCAACGTTCCGTCCTGATTGTCCCGTAGTGGTATGAACTCATGCGGATGTTGCTGTTGTATGCCTTACTGAATGAATTGTCATACGTGTTGCCGTCGTTAAGGAAATTGGTGGTGGCTGTAGTCGTACGGTTGTCTGTGTATGTTCGGGTGAATGTTATGTCGCCGTTGAAGCGCTTTTTCTCCTCCGCATCCTGGTAGTTGTAGTCAAGACCTCCCATCTGGTATTTGCGTGTGCCAGAGGGCATCATCTCCGGTTTCCAGGAATCTTTCTGGCCCGGTTTGCGTGTGTCGTTGAGATTGTTGAAGTTGGCGAGGGCTGTCAGGCGTGTCGAGTTGTTAAACCAAAGACCGAACAATCGTGCCATATACCGGTCGGATGTGCCGTAACCAAGCTGGGCGTTGGCCGTCAGTCCGGTGTTGTATTCACGTTTGAGTTTTACGTCCATGGTGAGATGTTTCTCTCCATACGTTTCCTTCTTCCATTTTTCGTCGGTAGTATGTCCTTTGTATACCTCCACATTCTTGACTGTATATGCGCTTATGTTTTCAAGCATCAGTTCATTGTTATTGTCAAAAAACTCCCTGCCGTTCAGAAGAAGCGACTCCACCTGCTCGCCATTGACGAAAATCTGTCCCCCTTCTTTCAACTCGACTCCGGGAAGTTGGGCGATCAATGCGTCAAGCATAGAGCCTTCTGCAAGTTCGAAAGCGTCGGCGTTATATACAATCGTATCCCCTCTGTTGTAAAATTTGATTTTCGTTGCTGTTACAGTAAGTTCATCAAGTTCCTTTGGTGCTCGCTCAAGATACACCGTCGGAATAGTTCTGCTTGTTTCCCTTTTTCCAATATTCTTTACTTCGAAGCTGATGGTTTTGGGTGTATATTTCGGGCAACCCAACTGTATGTTGTATATGGAATCTGTTCTCGGAACTCGGAAACCGAAATAAGATAGCTTGATATATTCTCCATTTCTATAACTCATCCCCGCATCGGTCTTCACCGTATCTTTCGGATGACCTTCAGAATCCAACATGACGGCCCAGCCATCCGTGAGGTCGGTCTTCCCCAGGGCCTCTTTCAATCGTCCGGAAATATATATTGAGTCATTGTGCGATGCCGCCGATATGGCGAAGTATGATACTGAAAGCACTAAAAATGCCAGTAAATATTTAATTATATTGTTGTGTCTCATGATAAAACAGTTAAGAAATTTTAATAAGCCCAGTCTATAGGTAGGGACGCACGGCCCGTGCGTCCGCGTGCGTTCTCAATTACGATTACGCCCGGCACCCTCATAATTATGCATTATGAATTGTGCATTATGAATTAAAAAAAAAGATGTCTCTCTATCTCTTTCTCAGCATTTGGACTATCAAGATAAAAATGTGTCTTTATAAGTTCTCCATCTTTTCCGATAAGCACACCGAAAGGAACATAATTGAAATTGAAATATTCAGAAATCCTTTTCCAGTTTTCGCTGCTTAGATAGATATGTTCTCCCGGAATCTGCTTCTTCTCAAGCCAGTTATTTGAGCCCTCTACGTTGGAATCATCCGACACATAAAGCACCTTAAACGGCTGATCAGCAAACTTCCCGATTAAATTTTTCTGATTGATCATCCCTTGTCTGCATGGAGGGCACCATAAGGCCCAGAAATCAATGTATATGAGATTGCCAAGATATGGCTTGATCAGTTCCTCAAGTACATCTTTTTCTTTGTCAACATCGAGCTTTATATATTCAGATTTCTTTTTAACGGAATTTTCTTCCAATACCACTTCTTCCACCAATTCAGTATAGGCATTGAGAAGAGCCTTGTTCAAAGCCGGATATGTAATCTGACTCACCATCTCAGATACATTCTGTTTCGTCTGATCTAAAGATTCTCTATTATGCAAAGTTTTCACTTCAATTTCCTCAAGGAGTGCGTTGACCCCCTGTAACTGTTGTAAGAAACATTTCCCGTTCTCAAGTGCGGCTGTGCTATCTTTTAGTATAATGGAGATCGGATTATATTTAACCTTATATCCCGTGCTTATTGCCAAAGGGTTGCAGGAAATCAATCGATTGTACTCTGCAGGAGGCCCATATAATGCCGGTATGCGTGTAACTTCGGTTGCCAATAAATCCTTGACATATGTACTGACTGGTATTGATCCTAAAAATTGAGGCAAATCAGAGATTATTTCATTAAAGGCATTTCCTATTTTTTCTTTTTTAGAGTTGACTGATTCTCCTAATGTGTCGGTATTAGCAATTAGACATGTAGAAATGATTTCGTCAAGCCTGTATCTTGATCTCACGCTATCGGTAAGCAGATTGACAGCGGTCGCATCATTGATTCTTCCTCTATATCCGAAATATTTTCTAAATCCCTTACCCGGGTTTAGGAAATCTGCCTTTGTAGTGGTGACGAGCTCTATCGTATCTCCGGGAATGACAAAGACATCATTAGAAGGAAAGTCACCGATCTCTAACGTGCAGTATTGAGGGTAATCTACATTGATGTCAAACTCAAATTTCCCATCGGGATCAATGTTTTCCGTCTGCCTTTCTCTTGATCCGGTTATATAATTTTCTGTGTAAACGTTTAGAGTGGAATAGCCGGCTCTGGGATGATAGTCATGAAGTTCACCCTTTATATAGGCTTTCCCTTGCTTCTTATAGAAAGGTATGTCAGTGTAACGCGTCGGATCAAGACCGGTCCATTTATTAGAGGAATCTGTGTCGAAAAGCGACTTGGGATCAATCATTACCGGCAGTTCATTCGTATCTTTCTCGTCAAGATTGAGTCCTGCTACTATGGTCTCTAACTTCCCGTTGTTTTCTGTTTCCATCATATCCACGACTCTGACGTCTGAAGGAATCTTTTCAAAGATGAGTACTCCTTCATGTTGTCCGGTCTCTTTCATCCATATTCGTTTGTTCAGTTCAAACTTTTCCGAACCTATGAGCCTGTATTTCCTTACCGTGTCATTCTGCGATCTAAGAAAGACATCGTTTTTCGGAATATTAACCCAATACCCCGGCGAATTCTTCAGAATTACAGATATTCGTAGGCATGTGTCTTGACGCTCTACATCCGTCACTTCCAGAAAGCTTTCTTGATAATCTATCTTAGGTCGTGAGGCAAACGCGCCGCAGTTCGACAGTGTCAATATCAACACTGCGAGAATAGTATGTTTCATTGTGAGATGAGATTGGATTTAGAAATGGAAAATACTGTTCACTTCTTTGGGCGTAAATGTCCCGACTATATACGTGACAAGATGCTCCGCACCATTTTTGCCCCATTGGATCACCAATACCCGCTTTACAATTTCCATTTCAGATCCGTCAGGATTTGTCAACGGGCATCCGAATGAATCTCTCAGAATTGCTGAATCGACGCATATTTTCACACCTTTGTCACCATCTCGGTTATATCCGATGAGTTTCATCTCATCCGATAGTTTGTTGATGATTGACTTGAACGGTGTGTAATCTCCATTGATTTTTGTTTTCAATATTTCGATGTGCTTCACTTTATCCACCGGAATGTTTTTTAATTCAGCAAGGTCTTTTTGCTGCATGGATTTCAGCATCCATGGCGAGATGTAAGTGTAGTCAAAACCCTCGAAAGAGCTTCCCTGCCTTAGTCTTAATTCCGGTTGTTCGCCGGATTGCGCGAATGCCGATGGCAGGGCTAAGGCAAACAGCATAAGCATACATGTAAGTAGTCGTATCATATTTCGGTTTTTTTATTGTCTGATTCAAAATTCAGGTCTATATTGAGATTCCGGATTTCATAAAGCGCGTTTATGAGGTTGGTCTCTATTACGTTGAGTCTTTGAGTTTGTCCCTCATATTGCGGTAATGAATATTCATCTGATGCCAGCCCTGAGCCATAGTAGTCGTTCTCGTCTGAAAATAGACTTGCCGGGAGTAAGGAAACGTTTGCCATATTCAGACATTCCTTGGTATTGTCGGCCATATTGATCAATCCGGCATTGATTTCGGCTATGGTCTCAGAAAGGTCCGGATCCGTTGTCTCTTTTTTCTGAAGGTTTTCCTTTTCTTGAGGTTCCCTTTGGTTGCTTGGGTAAGTCTCGACTTCAGATTTACCTTTGATCTCAGCTTTAGCAACCAAAGTTTTTGTACTGTCAGTAATCGTCAGAGGCGACCCTCCCTTAATGACAGTAGGTTTTCCTTCATATTTATTTTCGACAGTAATTGTTTCCTTTTCTGTTTGTGGGCCGTTCTCATATGCCGTCATCAGTATTGCGGCGACAATAAGCAGTACGACTGAAGCTGCGGCGGCAGATGAAACGATGATTTTCCATTTTCTACGCTTTGTTGTCCTTTCCTCCATCGCAAGCTGATGGATATGAGAGTCGATGAGATCAGTCACATCTATTTCAGAATCATCATTCTCTACGAAGTCCATCAGACAATCGGTAATCTGATCATCTATATCCGGAGCGAGCAAACCATCCGTCCAGTCGCGGATAAGTTTGTCCCGTTGTTGTTTATTCAAGTCCTTTTCCATCATAATCCGTAATATTTATTCATGTAGTCTTTTATTCGTTTTCTTCCTCGGTGCAGAAGCACTCTGACATTGGTAGTGGAAAGCCCGGTAGCCTCAGCAATTTCATCGCCTGACATTCCGTTTATGGCTTTCATCATGACAACTTCCCTTTCGTTTTCAGGAAGAAGTTTTAAGGCTTTTCTCAGGATCGCTACCTTTTCTTTGTGTTCAACTCCGGAGTCTGATGTCACATCGCTTTGAAGATTTTTGCCATATTCAGAGTCTGATATCTTTCGTTGCCTTATCATTTCCAAAGCCCTGTTGTAGACAATCTTCATGCAATAAGCCTTGACGTTTTTGACTTTGGTCAGTTCCTTTCTTGATTTCCAGAGGGCGGTCACCGCATCCTGCAGACAGTCGAGGGCTTCGTCACGGTTTTTGAGAAGGCGCAGCGCCTCCGCCAGCATCAGCTGATGATGGGGCAAAACCGTTTCTTTGAATTCCTTTTCCGTCATTGATGAATATCCTTTTATCATAAGATGCACAAACCACCGAAACGTTACAAAAAAGTTCGATTTTTTTTTGAATTAATAGGGTGTAGTCAGCGCACTCCGTGCGCGTCCTCACGCGTCCTATAAGTTTTATATCCCGACTTAAGAAACGTGCTTATCAGCTCGGAGTGCTGGTATTATGTAGAAACACCAGGCTTCAAGCCTGGGGTTTCCTGATATGAGCTCAGTAGCCTCGGAGAGGCGCTTTATGGCACAACATTGCAGAATTGAGAGGCCAAATCTGTAACAAAACCGTTGCAATTCGTACCATCCTTCATATTAGCCTTTGATGTTAGCGGAAAATTCACTAATTTTGTATCATAGCAAAAATTGTTTCATAATTAAAACCATACTGACCATGAACACATCAAGATCGGCTTTGTGCGCCGTCGCTGCCTTCGCGTTAGCGTTCTGCGCTCAGGCCAACGACAAAGTCGGTGTCGGCAATCCATACCTGCCGCTCTGGGAACATCTTCCCGACGGAGAGCCCCGTGTCTTTGAAGACCCCGACAATCCCGGAAAATTCCGCGCTTACATCATCGGTTCCCACGACCTCCGCGTCAACGAGTACTGCGGTCCGGACATCCGCATGTGGTCCGCTCCGGTGGAAGACCTTACTGACTGGCGCGATGAAGGCGCTATCTTCACATATGAGAAAGACGGAAAGTGGGACGTGATGTTCGCCCCCGACCTTGTTGAGGTGCGCGACCGTAAGGGTAATAAGGAATACTATCTCTATCCCCACAGTCGCGGTCCGCGTCGTGAGGCTATGGTCTGCAAAGGTCCCCGTCCCGACGGCCCCTTCACGCCGGTCAACCTCAATGCCGACGGCACAGCTGTGGTGGAAGGCAGTGTGCTCGGTTTTGATCCCTCTATCTTCATCGAGCAGATCACCGACAAGAAGGATCCGGACTACAAGAAAGGCTACCGTGCATATGGCTTCTGGGGCTTCCAGCATTCAAGTGCGGCCGAACTCGATCCGAATACGATGTATTCAGTTCGTCCTGGCACTGAGATAATACCTTACTTCATGCCTGCAAGCGCGCGCTACGGAGAGATAAAGGATCCTGCCGGTACTGAATACCCTGCTCTTTATTCAGAGCAGAATCCCGGCGACTTCAATTTCTTCGAGGCGTCCTCGATTCGAAAGGTCGGTAATAAATATGTGATGATATTCTCCGGCTATTCCGGTCCTGACTACGGAATCCCCAGCTCCAACTCTACTCTTCGCTATGCTTTCGCCGATTCTCCGCTCGGGCCTTGGAGGAGTGGGGGAGTGCTCGTCGACTCCCGGGGCATTGTGCTTAATGAAGACGGAACAAAACTTGTGGAGACCAATGCAGCCCACAATACCCACGGCTCCCTACAGGAAATCAACGGGCAATGGTATGTGTTCTATCACCGTCCTCCGCGCGGCTTTGGCTTCGCACGCCAGGCCATGGTGGCTCCCGTCAAGATCGAATGGGATAAGAAGAAGGTGGCCGACGGAGGCATTGTGACCATTACCGGATATGACCCCTATGCCGCTGATGAGAAATGGATCGCTTCCGCTTCAAACGGAGATGTGTATCCCGGTGCGGAAGTGACTTCCGAAGGATTCCAGATCTATGGTCTTGACCCATATAAGTATTACGACGCTGGATATGCATGCTATCTTTCCGATATAGGCTCCATGCAGGATAGCTGGGACATCTGGGATCCCAATATGAAGGTGAATATGAAAGGCGGCGACATAGTAGGATTCAAGTATTTCGGCTTCGGCGGCCTTGACAAGGCTACCAAGGGCCTTAAGCCTTTCGAAGGCACGAAGCCTGGCAACGGCACCGAGTTCTACGTTTCCCTCACGCCGCAGGCTCCATGGCCCGTGAAGGTGAATGTTATGCTCGACGGTCCTTATGACAACGATATCTGGAAAGGGAAGATGATCGGCGAGATAGTGGTTCCGGCAGGTTCTCCACAGGAGAAGACATGGTTTAAGGTCGACGTTTCTGATGCTGTCGACAATCTTGACGGCAAGCATGCCGTATATCTTGTGGCTGAAGGTGCTCCGGGTCGTCCGGCATTCGCTCTCAACGGTGTCGGCTTTGGAAAGAGCGGTGACCCTCTGACTCCTCCTCAGGCTCCCGAAGTGGAGATTTACGTCAATGGAGTGGCTCTCGATCTTCCGCAGCATCCGACTCGCTCTACCAATGACAACGGCTACACCGGTTACGACAGATATGACATTCCCGTCAAGCTCAGCTGCACTTCAGCTCCTGAGATAACGGTGGCTACTGTTGCCAACGCCGATGATGTGAAGATAGAGATCGACCAGCCTAAGACGGCCGCTGACAAGGCCACGGTCCGCGTTGACTGGAATGGGAAAGTCAAGACTTATACTCTCATCCCCCGTTGAGCGCGATAGACGAAGACCATACGGGTATTAATGCCCGATGGTAGACTCAAGGCGCGTGCTTGGACTCATCCTCGCACGCGCTTTTCGTATTATTTCATAATGATGTTTTTTTATTAAAAAAGCAAAAAGATGATGTTTCAGAGTTTGAAATTTAAAAATTTTAACTTATATTTGCAATATAATTGGCGATAACGCCATTTCTTGAAGCGAGTTTTATATAATAAATTTTACTTAACCATCTATTAATCATTCATGTTATTAAAAAGATTTAACATCAGGATGCTTGTATCAGCCGCCGTGCTGATCATGACAGTTTGGGTGTCGGCATATGCCGCGCTAAAGTCAAGTGACTGGAGTTTGAATCCGTCGGATTTCCGCTACGACATGAGCCTCTATTTCGCTCTGACCGACAGAAACCTCGAAGACCTTGACAAGTATGAAATAGGAGCGTTCATCGATGATGAATGCTGCGGAGTTGCTGAGAAACTTACGCTCTCCGACACTGAAAGCTGCCTCTATATGCGTATACGCAGCAATACTGCACAGGGTGCTTCGGTTGAATTCCGTATGCGTGAGAGAGGCGCGGAAAGCTATGTGATTCTTAAGCCCGACAATGGTTCCGATTTCATCTTTAAATCCAACGACCGTGTCGGTATGCCTTCTTCTCCGTTCCTGTTCGCACGCTACTTTAAGGTGGAGGTAGCCGTTGTAGGCAATGGTTCGGTTGATTTCACAGATGGCCTGTATAAGGAAGGCGACCAGCTGTCGCTTAAGGCTGTCGCAGACGAAGGCTACCACTTCTCTCAGTGGAGCGACGGCGACCAGGAGGCAGTCCGTACTTATACAGTGACCTCCGACACATCTCTGACAGCCTTTTTCGATGTAGACTACTATTCCATCGAATTCCGCATCGGCGATGAGGTTATTGCTTCGGAAACTCTCGCCTATGGTGCTGAGATCTCAGCCCCTGAGGCTCCCGCTAAGGAAGGCTATTCGTTCAGTGGATGGTCTGATTGTCCGGCTACAATGCCTGCGCATGATGTGGTGGCGACGGGTGAGTACACCATCAATACATACTCTGTGACTTATCAGATCGACAACGAGGTGATCGGTGTGCAGCATTATGAATTCGGTGCTCCTATTGTCGTGATGGAGGCTCCCGAGAAGGAAGGACATACTTTCAGCGGCTGGGGTGAAGTGCCCGAGACCATGCCTGCCTTCGATCTCGTGCTTGGCGGTACATATGCCGACAATTACTACACGATTACTTTCCGACTCGATGGTGTGGTGATCTTGACTGATGACCTCCCCTATGAGTCTCCTATCACTGTTCCGGAGGTTCCTGAGAAGGAAGGATATTCGTTCAGTGGCTGGGGTGAGGTTCCCGCTACCATGCCTGCCTACAATCTCGATATAGATGGAACCTATATCCAGAACCTTTATACTCTGATCTTCCGTATCGATGACGATATCGTGTCGATGTCTATGATTCCTTATGGTGCTGAAATCGTTGCTCCCGATGCTCCCGCTAAAGTCGGATACACATTTGCCGGCTGGGGAATCGTGCCTGCTACGATGCCTGCTTCCGATCTTGAGATTGTAGGCACCTACGATGTCAACTACTATACCATTACATATGACATCGACGGTGAAGTGTTCCTGACGGATAAGCTCCCTTATGGTTCACAGATTACTGTGCCTGAGAATGTCCCCGAAAAAGATGGTCACTCTTTCCAGGGGTGGGGAAATGTGCCTGAAACAATGCCTGCGAATGACATTACTGTTTCCGGAACCTACGCGGTCAACAACTATACGCTTACTTTCCGCATCGGTGATGAGGTCTTCTTCACCGGTCAGCAGCCCTATGGATCGGAGATTGTCACTCCTGAGGTTCCTGAAAGAGAAGGTTATGAATTCTCGGGTTGGAGCGACGTGCCGCCTACTATGCCGTCTCGCGACCTTGAGATAACCGGAAGCTATGTCGTCAAGTCCTACAAGTTGGTCTTCAAGATCGATGATGAGGTGATTTCCGAGTCTATGGTGGAATACGGAGCTTCTATCATTACTCCCGATACGCCAAAGAGAGAAGGATATACTTTCATTGGCTGGGGTGCGCTTCCTTTGGTGATGCCTGCCCACGATCTGGAGATCACCGGTTCTTACGTCATCAACTATTATCATCTCGTTGTCTACCTGAATGACGACATTTATATCGACAATACTCTTCCCTATGGTGCTGAGATTGTGATTCCGGAGCCCGTGCTTGGCGAAGGCATGACATTCTTGGGGTGGACTGAAGATATTCCTTCGGTGATGCCGGCGCATGATGTGGAGATCCACGGCAAAGTGGAAGGTGAGCCGACGTCAGCGGTAGAAGCTGCTGCGGTGAGCGGTGAATTTGCCGTATACTCTGTCGACGGCGTTCTGCTCTTCAAGGGAGAAAGCAATTCAGTAGTCTTGGATAAGCTTACTCCGGGCATCTATATCATCAACGGTAAAAAGACTGTAGTAAAATAATTTCATGCGGAAGGCTCCCTTCCGGAAGTAATTTTCCGGAAGGAGGCCTTACGTATTGTTAAGGTTTTTTCAGTCATTTTCACATAGTAAATCGTTGAATTTACGTTAAGGTATAAGTGTCCTTCAGCTTCCCATAACCCTTAACTCGTAAGACATAATATTTTTTTCCAATAATACATCAAAACCTATGCGAAAATCAATTCAGCAGATGCTCATGCTCGCCATGTGTGCGGCCGCTCCGGCTTTTGCGGGAGCCGCGACACTCAGCGTGGATGAAGCTAAAGACGTTGCCGCTGAATTCTTTCAGTCAGGCGATGTCCATCGGCTCGCGGACAGGGATGCATTCGTGCTTGCCCATACCGCTACCGACGGGGCCTCAAACCCGATCTGTTACGTTTTCAATGCTAAGGACGGCAAAGGATTCGTGATAGTATCGGCCGACGATGGCTCCCTTCCTGTCATCGGCTATTCCGACAACTCCACTTGGAGCGTAGCCTCGGTTCCCGCTTCGGCGCAGAGGGTGCTCCTGGAGCCTGTCAAGGTTTCGGCCGACACCCGACGCCGGGTGCTCGCGCGTGCCTCGGCTAAATCGGAGAGCAAGCTTCTTCAGACTCCCTCTTGGAGTCAGGAGGCTCCCTTCAACAACAGTATTCCCAACCGTCGCCTTACCGGATGCGTCGGCATTGCGCTTGCCGAGATCCTGAAGTATCACGGCTATCCGGCATCCCGTCCGGCATCGCTCGTCAATCCGGGTGAGGAAACGACGTATTCCTGGTCTACTATGCGCAACGACAACTACCGCAGCGGATATTCCGATGAGGAGGCTAAGGCCGTTGCTCACCTCGTTGCTGACGCCGCTATCGGTATCGGCACCGACTTCGGCATGTCAAGTTCCAGCGCATACGAGGTAAAGGTGCCCTACGCCCTTACATCTCTCTTCGGCTATGATGCCGGCGTTTCCTACAAGAAGCGTCAGGAGATGAGCCGCGATGCATGGGATCAGGTGATCATCGATGAGATCGACGCCGACCGTCCTGTGCTCTATTGCGGTCAGGATGTATCAGCAGGCCACGCTTTTGTTTGCGACGGCTATGAGATGCGCGGCGGTTCTACTCCCTATTTCCATATCAATTGGGGTTGGGGTGGCTCGGCCAACGGTTACTATGCGACCGACGCACTGAATCCTGTTGTCAGCAAGGCTCATAAATACAATGATCTTATGACGATCGTCTACAACATCAAGCCTGCTGCCGACAATAGGGTGTGGTCTGACATTCACGTGACCAGCGACGAATCACAGCCCGGTATTACTCTCAACGTACCTGATATTTCAGCTGTAGATTCTTTCACCGTCCGTGTTGGAGCTCTGAAGAACATCTCAAATACGAATTTCTCAGGCAAGTTGGCTGTAGCTCTCTTTGATGCCGCAGGCAATCAGAAAGGACTTCTCTCAGATCCCCGTAATTTCACTCTCTGGGCTCTTCAGATCTCCAAGTATGCCGACTTCTCGTGTAAGGTTCCTGCAGGAGTGACGGTGGCTGACGGCGATAAGGTAGGCATTGTCTCTATGGCCGACGGTGCTTCCGATTGGCTCCCTGTTGCGGGCGACCGTCTTGCTTCTGCAGAAGCTTCCGCTAAGAATTATGAAGTGCCTTATATTACGGTCACTCTTCCTAACAGCAACAACTTCTATACAATCACGGCTCCTGAATCAAAGGCTATCCTCGGACGCGATTTTGTATTCTCTCTCGTTCAGCTGGATCCCTCCAGATTGATCACTTTGAAGGCAAATGGCTTCATACTGAGTCCTGAAGCTGACGGTACTACCTACCGTCTCTCAAATGTGATGGAGAGTCAGAGAGTGACTGTCAACAATCAGATTGCAGCCAACGTACTCTCGAAAAGCACTCTCTGGGTGACTGCAGGCAATCTTCAGAACCTTCTTTCCGATGATGAATGTGCGTCTATAAAGGATTTGACTCTCTTCGGCACAATCAACGCCAGCGACTTCAACTTCATGCGCGACCGTATGAAGCTTGAGCGTCTTGACATCTCACAGGTGTCTATTTTAGCTCAGGGGTCTAATCCGGCCAATGCTATCCCTACAAAGGCATTTATGGGCTACCGCTCGCTGAAGCAGATCATTCTTCCCAACAATCTCTCGACATTCAAGAACGGCTGTCTCGCTCAGACCGGACTTACGTCTATTGATATCCCTGCAAGCGTAGGCACATGGGAATACAACGTATTCGTTGGATGTAATGCGCTCCGGGAGGTCATCTGTCGTCGTTCATCCCCGGCTTGGATCAACTGGTGCGTCTTCAACGGTACTCCACAGGCTAAGCTTATTGTACCCTCAGGTGCGTCCGGTGCATATAAGTCTAAGGAATACTGGCAGGATTTCAAGGAAATATCTGAAGGTCTTCCATCCGAGCCGAATGAGTTTACCGTGAAAATGGCTGAGAAGACAGGAATAAAGTTTACTAAGATCACTGATGAAGACTACTTCTGGAAGGGCGATCCCTTCGAGTTCAAGGTGGAGACAGACAATTCGTTCCAGGATGCTGTCATGCAGGTCTATGCTAACTCGACTCTTCTCACTCCTGATGCTTCAGGTGTCTACAAGACGACAGTCTCCTCCAACACACTCATTCACGTTGAGTTCAGACAGCCTGACCCCACTACAGTTGACAAGACCTGGAAACTCACCGGCGATGCCGGCGGTATTGGCCTTGTCACCGATGTTGTGAATGTTCCTGTAGGGAAGATGTTCACCGTAAGGGCTAATGCTATCAAGGTTCCTAAGGGTGATGACGCTGCCAAGTTCTATGGTTTGGTACTTACCGACAAGAACGGTGCCATCAAGGAGTTCATTTCTTCCATCATCAGCAACTACTACAGCCGTAATGGTGAAAACCTCACTTACAATTTCTATTGTCAGGTGAAGGAGTCTCAGGTGAAAGAAGGCAACCAGATTCGCCTTGCTACTTCTTATAATAAGAAGACTTGGGAACTCGTAGAAGGCGAAACACCTGAAATCACTGACCGCATTTTGGCTTTCAACAACCCCGTTGTCTACCATAATGTCACAATGCCTCAAAGCGTCACAGGTGCGAGGATTGAAGGCGGTGCCTCCGAGGTGGTACGTGGTATGCCTTTCAGCGTTAAGGTGTCTTCCATCAATCCCGCTCAGCGTGTGACTGTTTCTGTCAACGGTGAGACCAAGGCTACCAATGTGGCTGTGGCAAACATTTCAATTCCTGCTGTCGTTGCAGACCTTGACATCACAGTCACTGTAAAGGATGCTGACGCCGGCGACTACATGGTGTTCAACATTCAGGAAGGCCAGCTGGCTTCCAAGCTTGTCGACTGCCCGTCTCGTGTCAAGCTCATCGGCAATATGCTCGTCAGCGAATTTGACGCGCTTCGTGCAAATGCCGCTGTTATCATCGACCTTGATTTGGCTGATGTCACTATTAAGGGTGCTGCTATGACAGGTAATTCTATTCCGGAGAATGCTTTCGCTCCTACAAGCGCCGGTAGCCTCTCTGCCCTTAAGACAATTATTCTGCCAAACAACCTCGAGCGTATCAATAAGAATGCATTCGCTCGTTGCACTCAGATCACTGAACTCACTATTCCTGCCAATGTCAACTACATCGGCGATGGTGCTTTCTCTGCTTGCGTTGCCCTTAAGAAGATCATTGCTAAGCCGAAGGTGGCTCCCACTTGCGGCAATATGTCTCCCTTCCCGCAGAACGCATTCAATATTTCATTGGAGGTTCCCAAGGGCTCGGAAGAAAGCTACAGCGTTCCTTCCACATGGTGGGCAAACCTTTCGCTCTATAAGGCTCCCGTTGAGCATAAAGATTACTATTGGGTGAAGGTTAACCAGTCTCGTGTTGCTGTGGTCGACTATAAGGGCGATCTCAACAGCATTGGTGTCGGTGCAGCAGATATGGAGTTCGTCCTTGAGCTTCCAAACTGTCAGCAATCAAGAATGAAGAAAGAAAACAGGGGATTCCTTCGTCCCGGTGTTCCTTTCAAGCTCTACGATAATGGTGTCGATATCTTTGCAAATCTGAGCGCATACCAGTATCAGAGTTCTCCTTATTATATATACCCCAATCAGCATTGGAGCATGTTGGCAGGTCGGTTTGGAATAAGGTATCTTCATTCTGCTACTTCCGGACTTTGGATGCCTCAGAACCATGAGATCGATATATACTTCTACTACTCCATTAACTTCGAGAATAAGGATGGTGCCAAGGGCATCAGGGCTGAAGTGGTTGAGGTGCCTGAAGGCTGCGAATGGAGAAACGTCGCTATGAACAATTTCCAGTATCTGAATGGAAATATGATGAATACCGAGGTCAAGCCTGTTCTCTATCGTGAGGGCAGTGAGATCAAGTTCCAGCTTTTCGATGTGCCTGAGAAGACACAGCCTGTCGTAAGCATGATGACCAAAGTCATGACCAAGACCGGTGAGGATCCCGAATATGAAGAGAGGGAGATTACACTCGAGTCTGATGGTGGCATCTACACGATACCGGCTCTCGAGGGTGACTCATGGGTTCGTATCTCCGGCGTTCAGAGTTTTGAGGAAGGCGATGTGATTCCGGCCGAAGAGCTCACCAATATGAAGGTGGAAGATGTGATCGACTTCACTGAGCTTACCGTGTCAGGCGACATGACTGATGAAGATTTCGAATCTATCCGCGATAACTTTGTCTCTGTCGAGACTATCGACCTGACCGGTATCGACAACACATCTATTCCCGCAGGTGCGTTCGAAGGCATGGATCAGCTCAAGGATGTCATCGTTCCCGAGACCATTACTGAGATTGGTGAAGGTGCATTTGCAGGATGTGAGAACATCGAGTCTCTTACTCTGCCCGGCGTTACTTCGATCGGTGAAGGTGCGTTTGAAGGCTGCGACAATCTGTCAAGTATCCTTCTTCCTTCTCTTGGCTCTGACAACCCGAGTGGCAAGCCCGGCATGCGTAAGGCAGGCGGCGTCGATGGCGTGACAGCTGATTCCTTCAAGGGTCTCAACCCGAACTGTCTCATCTATGTTGGTTCGGCTGATATCCCTGACTCCGAATCTCTGAATATCATCCTTAATATAGGTGGAACTCGTGTTGCCGCTTCTGACATCAACCTCGACGGCAACCATCCGTTCAATGCTCCCGCAAGCTTCATGCTCGGCGAACATAAGATCTCGTTCACTGCTGACATCACAGCCAGCGATGCATGTGACGTCGACGGCGGATGGAAGACAATCATGCTTCCCTTCCAGCCCACAGAGATGATTATCGGCGAAGAGTTCGCAGATCGCGCTGGTAGCGGTATCAACATCATTTCTTTCTCAGGAGAGGATGCAGAAGAGATGACTGCTCAGGCAGAACTCCTTCCCAACTATCCTTATCTTGCCAACGTATGCGCTCCGTTCGCTACCGTTCCGGTTACTTTCACCGCCTCGGCACGCAACGAAGAAGGTAAGTTCGACATTCCGTTCACTCCGGTTCCTGAGGATCTCAAGGCCGAAGGCAAGGAATTCACACTCTACGGCAGCTACGATGGCCAGACTCGTCCGGTTGTTTGCTACGCCCTCAGCGACGACTCAAGCAAGTTCGTCCGTCCTGCTGATGGCGAGACTGTATCTGTGATGCCATTCTCCGCTTACCTTGTTGCCAACGCAGGCGTTGACAAGGCTGAGATGACTATCGGCGAGCACCCGCTCTGGATCCACGATCCCGCATCTACTGGCGTTGCAGGCACTAAGCTTTATCGCTCAGGAAAGATCGAGCTCGCTTCCAAGACTTCGAAAGCTTCCGTCTACTATACTGTTGACGGCACAGATCCTAAGTATGCAGAAGGCACACGAAGCCTCTTCACAGAGCCTTTTGCTATGGATGGCGAGAATCTTACCATCAATGCTGTGGCTGAGTACAAAGGCAATATCTCAGATGTAGTGACTCTTGAATTCAGTCTCAAGAAGGCTGACAGAGACTTCAACCTCGCTCATGACTGGAACTGGATCTCCCACAATGTTGAGAACCCTGTCGCTGTCGCTGACTTCGCTTCAGCCGGTATCGACGGCATCCTCTCTCAGACTCAGGAGACCGTCTTCGATCAGAAGCATGGATTCGTAGGTTCCCTCACAAAGCTTGTTCCCGCTGCCGGCTACAAGGTTCGCGTTTCTTCCGACGCTTGGACCGGTAAGGTGGAAGGCGTGGCGTTCGATCCTTGCGCTTCCGTGAAGCTCAACAAGGGCTGGAACTGGATAGGAACCCCTGCCGATGAATGCAGCCTCCAGATCTCCGACCTCTTCTCCGCTCTTGAAGTAGAGGAAGGCGACATGCTGGTTGGTCTTGACGGTTTCGTTCAGGTTGACGCTGATGGCGCTTGGAAGGGTACTCTGTCGAGCATGGTTCCCGGCGAAGGCTACATGTTCTACAGCAATTCCGACAAGGAATTCATCTACAATCTTGTTGCTGAGCATGCTGCCGAGGCTTCCAAGGCTCCTGTCTCCGCTGGATACTGGACAGTTGACAATCACAAGTATGCTTCTGTGATGCCCATGATCGCTTCTCTCGACGTGACGGATATCGAAGACTACATGGTGGCTGCTTTCTGCGGTGATGAATGCCGTGGCATTGGAGTCACAGTAGACGGACTCGTGATGATCAACATCCATGGTCAGGCCGGTGATGTGATTGGTTTCCGCTTCATCGGCAGTGACAATGAAGAGATGGTTTCCACCACTACCGTAGCATTCGAAGAGAAGCCCGAAGGCACATTCGCGAATCCGTTCGCTATCGCTGCCGGCAACGCTTCTGCAGTAGGTTCGATCACTGTCGGTTCCTTCGGAATCGCTTACGAGGACGGAAGCTTCATCCTCAATGGTGACATGTCGGATGTAAAGGCTGTTGAGATCTACGACCTCACCGGTAAGATGATCGCCAAGAGCAACGGCTCCCGTCAGCTCAAGGTCGGAAATATCGACGGCAGCGTGGTGACAGTGGTCATCCGAAAGGCAGACTCCACTTCATCCGCAAAGATGATCGTAAAGTAAAGTCCACTTAAATCATAACGAAAAAGGTGCGCCCCGCTTGGAGCGCACCTTTTTTTTTTATTGATTCGTAATTGTTACTTTACTGCGACCTTTGCCTTGTGGCTGCCTGAGCTTACAATGTAGATGCCTTTTCCTACATTGAATGTCGCATTCTCTGATTTAGCTTTCACGCCGACTGTCGTTCCGTTCAATTCTGCTACTCTCACTTCCCGTCCGTTGAGACCATTGACGTAGATCTTGCCGTTGTCTGTCGTGATTCTCAGCGATCCGTTGCCTATCGCAGACACACCGCTTGAGTTGCCGTCGATGGAGATAGATTCTATCACGAGAATCTGATTGTCATCGTCAAATTCAGTCTCGATGCTGAATCCGGCCCATATGTTGCCGAGATAATTTGCAGGGAGCTGGAATGTGAATTTCTGGATTCCATCCTTCAGTTCATTGCTGCTGATCTCGCCGATGATTTCGGGTTCCTCTCCGTGCTTTTCAGCAAGAATCCTTACATTAGGAATATTGGTCTTTATGAGCTCGAGTGTGAGCGTCACGCTTTCCATATCAAGAGTCGAGAATCTCGGAGTTGCCAGACGCGAGACATCGCCGTTCTGGCCTTCTGATACCAATGAAATGCCCTTTGCTCCATTGTCGTCGGTGACATCTTTGTTGTAATAGAGGCCCCACGCTCCGGTGTCTCCGTAGAGATAGCTCGTAACCCATGGATCAGTGGTGAAGTTGCCTTTCTCAAAGTCTTCGGTGATAGGTAGCTCATAGGGTGTGCCGAGAATTCCTAAGGTGGTGATTATATTGCCGTTGTCGCCCGCCTCGTTTCTCGCCAGTACACCAAGCATTATGATCTCCTGATAGCTTCCCGGTTCTTTTTCGAATGTGTAGGTCGTTTCTTTAAGTCCCTCCTTGATCGGATTCCATCTGCCGGTATTTGTATCAAGCAGGAAGATGTCGTAGACCAGTGTCTTGGGGTTGACATAGCCTTCTCCATCGTCGGCCGTTGTGACCGCTTCCCAGTTCAAGCTCATGCTCAGCATGTCGGGTGCGAAGTCCACATCAAGCGAACGTGGCGTGGCTGGTATGCTCACTCCCGTGTATACCACCTTCTTGGTGATAAGGCTGTTGTGCTCGCCGTTGCTTACCTGAACCGTGAAAATATTGTCACCCTGTTCGGAAGATAACGTTACGGTGACTTCCTCTCCGGGTTTTCCGGTCACTGTCTTCGTCTCAACCGGAGAAGATACCGTTGCCTTAAGCGTTGTCTCCGGATCGAGCATCCCTTTGACGATGGTGGTGGTTGGCATACGGAATTTTACATAGACCTTGAGCGCTCCTTTCCTGACAGGTGTGATCGTTAGATCGGTCACTTCCGATGGTGAGTCGTAAGTCGCTTCACTCTGCTGCACTATTAAGTTGCGTATGTTGACTCCCATCTGCCTGCCGTCTGACTTGCAGTGTACGCCTACATAATAGTCTCCTGCCTCCGGAACTCTGAAAACACCGTCGATTTTGTCATAGTCGGTGGAAATCGGGGTGAATTCCTTTACGATGGTATCCACAACTCCTTCTGCCGTAGGCTCGCTGCATAGAAGCACCTCTATATATTCCTTGTTCCAGTATCCGCTGAGAAGGGCTGCTTCCATTGAGAAGGCATAAAACGCTTCAGCATCTTCAAACTTCATCCTCGGGAGGAAATACCAGTCATCCATAGGCAGTTTGGCGGTATGTGAGAAATCTGAGTGAAGATAATATGGATTTTCCGGATCCTTGCTTTGCTTGAGCATCCAGCTATAGGAGTCTTCGTTATTGTCGAGTACTATACTCACATTATACTGGTCCGGAGTAGGAGTGATGTAAGCCGGTAGTGTGAGGCTTTTTCCTTCCGTCACGGCGTTGGATTCTATCCACTGGCTTTCATATCCGTTGCATACTGCCTTCACTTCCGCTTTGTAGGCTTCAAGATCCCGCTCTGTCGGAAGGATTACATTAAGATGGGTGTCGGTGCAGGTATATTCCTGTCCGTTGATCTTTACCACATACTCCATCTTTTCAGTGTCGACGAATCCATCGTTGATGCCTGTCGTCACTGCATCCCAGCTTACCGTATAGGATCCCGGCTTGATTTCTTCGTTAGGGTTATCGCTCTTCTGTTTGAGAAGCCTTACTTTGGTCGGATTGGTCGGAGTGTCGTTTCCTATCCATTTGAATGTGGATCCTTTCTGGCTTTCAAGTTCGTTGACCTTGACTCTCATGCTGAATGAGTATTTGCCGGGTTCGGGAACGGAGAACTCTGCATCTATCGCTGTGGGCACCCTGTTGCCGGCAGCGTCCGTTCGGTCTTCGATGGTAGCCTTTCCTGTGGAATAAGGTTGTCCGTTGACGTAA
This sequence comes from Muribaculaceae bacterium, assembly GCA_029061225.1. Classification (GTDB taxonomy): domain Bacteria; phylum Bacteroidota; class Bacteroidia; order Bacteroidales; family Muribaculaceae; genus Lepagella. The sequence continues at coordinate 6,552 of JAIDSM010000131.1, read as the reverse complement.
GTGATATATTCCACTTCTCCTTTCAGGTCCTCGCCTCCTATGGTCTTCAACGGAAGGGTGAAGGAGACTGTGCCCGTAAGGTTCCCTTTGTCAAACACTGGAGAGCCGGCCTGCGGACTCATCGGAGTTCCCGGATTCCCTATATACGGATCGGTGGTCATCATGTTGTAGTATTCTACAATATATGAGAACTTCTCATATACGTCAATCTCCTTTTCCACCGGGTCGATGGTGGCCAGCGATGAAGAGCCGTTCGTGTAATTGATGTTCCAGTAATACTTTTTTGACTTGGGACTGTAGACCATACCGGTCACGTATTTGTCTCCGTTGCGCACTTCCATGTCCATGATCGATTTCTGTCGTCCGTCTTTGCCTATCTTGACGAGTTGGTAGTTGAGGTTGATGCCGACGATCGATTTTTCCTCCGGATTATAGCACATCGACAGACACATCTCCTTGCCTGAGAGCTTCTTGATGAAGGTGTAGTTGAAAGGATCCCATGCCGGTGCGCTCAGAAAGCACATCGTGCCGTCTACTCTGCCGTAGCCGTAAAATTTCTCATCCTCCGGATCAAAGGCGAAAATTGAGAGGTAGTTGCTGTTGAATTCTAAATCCTGCACCTCCTCGCGCAGCAGTTCTCCCGTCTCCGCGTCTATCTCCACATAGTAGATGCCGAAGAGCTTGCCGAAGATTTCATCGAGAATGTAGCCGACTATCCTGTTGTCGATCTTCGCGGCGTTGGTGAAGCTCATGCCTGTCTCAATGAAATACGGATCTTTCCACAGCATCTTGCCTACTCCCTCTTCCTGCAGCTCGTAGTAGCCTACGGGCAGGTCTTCCGGTCCCTCGTAAAACCCGAGATAGCCGAAGATGTTGTCTCCTGATGCTGTGATTCTCGATGGTTGCAGATTGCCATTGCGTCTGGCTTCCTTCTCGTTCATCATTTTGTGAAATCTCGAAGCCGGTGCCGGCTTGGGTGGAGTCAGATCGTTGCGCGCGCTTCGTGCGCGGGTCTTGCATACCTCAAAGGCAGCCGTGCCTTCTTCAGGATGCATCATCGTCCCTCCCTGATTGCCCCTGGCATCGGCGTAGAAGGCCGATGCCGACATGGCCATAGCCATGCAGATGGTCAGAAAATGCTTCATAAGCGTTTGGATTTGTTTGATTTAAGTTTAAGTGTCTTTTAAAATTTAATTAATATAATCATGAATGTTTTATATTCTGAATTTCAGAGACTAACAATTATGCATTATGAATTATGAATTCATATTATACTCTCCTTAAAAAAAGAAAAAGGGGGATCACTGTGCATAGGTCCTCCTTTTTCTTTGATGGTAGATAATATTATTTTACTGTTACCTTGCGTATATTGCCGTCAGTATGCTTGATGATGTATACGCCGGCAGCGGAAGTCGAAGTCACCTTCCTGCCGCTAAGGTCATAGATTCCTTCGATTCCTTCAGCAGCATTCACTGTAGACACCGCATTGGTCGATAGTGCCTCCACGGGTATGCTCAGCGCTACGCCCGGGCCGCTGATTTCGATGTTGCCCTTAGCTTCATTATCGGCGTTCTTTCTCCATACTGAAAGCATGCACTTGTCATACTGTCCCTTGATTGAAGCCGCAAGACCTTCCGGACATTTCACAGTCAGCTTGTCGGCAGTATAGTAGCTGTGCAGACTTATATCTGCCTTGTTGTCGTCGGCTGAAAGCTCGATCTTCTCCGTATCGGTCGTAAGCCAGGGATATTCCGCTACAAGGCCAATTGCGAATGTTCCGATCCAATCCTTGTATTCCTTGTCTTCGAAATACTGCATAGGCTTGAACGACGTGTACGTACCTTCATCGATATGGCCCTGCAGGTTGATCTCGCTGAGTATGTAGCCGGCTCCCATGCCTGACTCGATGGGGCGCCATGACTGAAGCGGAGCGAAGTAATCAATATGTTCTGAATTAAAGCCCTCAAGCATGAATACAAATGCCGGATGTTCTTCAGTTGCCTTAATCACAGCGGCCTCATCAAACTCAAAAGGAATGTAGATGTAGTCTTTCACATTCTCTCCGTTGAGCGATCTCACGTCTTCGCCCGAAGCTGTTGCTCTCGCCACTACGGTAAATGTATCGTAGGCGCTGTGCATCTCAGAGTCAAGCGCATAGATGGTGGCTGTCAGGGTCGCACCCTTGCCGATATGTCCGTAGCCGTAGACACGCATGCCGTTCACTACGAGAGCTGCGTCTTCCGCAGGGAAGAATATGTTGCCGATTCCATTCAGATGGGCGTAGTTGCCTTCCATAGGCTCTTCTCCGTTGAGGCAATAGTTGAGCCAGTAGGTGTCGGTAAACTCATTGTGTCCGAACACCGGCACGCTCCAAGCACCCTGCTTGTAGTCTCTCACGTCAAGGAAGCCTATTTCCTGATGCACCAGCGGGAACTGGAACATGGTGAACTCGCAGTCGCCGTAAGGAGTGGGATAGTAGGGAATGCCGCCTACTTGGAAATATTTCACCGGAGAATTATATGTCGCATTGGCCCGATGATGAGCCTCGGCGTTCAGTACAGGGAAGTCGTATAATTTCGGTTCCACGTCCGGAGTCTCAGGAGCGTAGGAGGATGTAAGCTCATACTGGTCGTCTGAGGTCTCGACTTCATCACCTTCACGGTTGGTATATTTCCAGGAATATGTCGCGTCTTCCTCCTCCGACATGTTGTACCATGTGATATCTGAGTCAGCGGGGAATACCGCTACGTCCTCAGGCATCTGGAAGAAATGCATCAATGGATCGAAACCGTAATAGAAGCCCCAGTAAAGTGAATTTGACGGAGGCATATACCATACATTGTCAAGTGTCGGGTAGCCTACGCCGATTGCGTCGAGAATCATCGAGTCGCCGTCGGTGCCGACATAACGGAACGCTACCTTCACGTTTTTGCCTGCATAGTCGCTCAGGTCTATTGTCTGCTTTGTGAGTACGAACTCGTTGGAGGCCGCATAGATTTCCTTGAAGGTTTTGTCCTTGTATTCTTCGGCGTAGTCGCGGAGCACTTTCCATTCCCCTTCTCCTTCTTTCACGAGCACCTGCATCGTATAGACCTGAACCTTATCTGAAGTATATTCCCCTTTGATCCAGTCGATGTTTTTGGTAGCGTAATACCACAATGGATTCAACCGCATGTGATAGGATAGCTCCATGTCTTCCTCCGGTGTGAATTCCGGAGAGATAAGCCATTCGTCCTGATTTTCGTCGTCGTTTACTATGTAGTAGTAGTCTCCGTCGATCGGAGCGGGATAGTACTGGGTCGGTTGAACGGGTACCCATGAGAATTTCTTGTTGCAAGTGCCCTTGTGGTCTACGGTCCAGCCGTCAGGAACCCATGTTGATGTCTTGCCGTCCCAGCCGCTGAAGTTTTCATAGAGTATGAATCCGTTCTTCATTGCTGTCTCGTCGGCTTTCCTGACGGGACTGTATTTCCGCATTGACGGAAAGGTGAGTGTCTCGTTGCGGAGCAGTGTCTTCCCCTTTTCGGTCTGTATCAGTCTGTCTTCGCCGACAGTCTTGTGCCGGAAGGGCTGACCGGTCTTTTGTTTCGAATTGTTTTCGGAAACTTTCATCTTTACGGGCTGAAATTGCCCCTCGGCCTGCACGCAGGCCAGAGAGGCAATTGCCAACCCTAATGTTAGCGTTCGCTTCATAGTTAGTCTTGTTGGCTTATTATTTCTTTATTACTTTTGTACTTTTTCCGTTGATTACCTTTACGTATGTGCCTGCCTGCGGGTTGGCTATCTCAGCTCCCTGCAGGTTGTAGTAGCGTGCCTTGCCGTTTTCTGCCTCTGTCATCTCAGCTGCAGAGGTGTCGCTGTCGGTGTAGGATATAGGTGCTATATAGAAGTACACAGTCGATCCTCTCTTCGAATATCTTACTACGCCTGTCACGTCGTAGGTGCCGGCCCCCTTTGAGGGTGCGTTATAAGTGTTCTGGAATTCATAGCTTGTTCCGTCGGGTGTCGTGCCGTAAGCTTTGGTGTTCCCCTCTGCAGTGCGTGTTTCAAACTTCACGTTCATCAGTGTCACAACCCTGTCGGCGTCTGCCGGAGTGACGGATTCCACTTTCTCATATGTCACTTCTGCGGTCTCTGTCGGCTTGGCTGGTATGCCTTCCCAGATTATGCTCTCATACATTGTGGCGTTTGTCGCGATCCACCCGGCGGGTATCACCTGTCCAACCTTATACATGTTAGTGGTGGATGCCGAGGTGTTGTTCTTATTGCGGATGTCATCGAAACAAGCTGCATTGTTCTCGCTGTCTACTACAAATGATGTGCTTAAATTGCAGAAAGCTACAGTCGCCGGGAAATTGACTTTCACTCGGTCATACACATTGGGCGCGTATTCCAGAAGTTCCTTTATGCTGGAGGCAGTAGGTATGACTTCAAGCTCGTATTTGGCATTGCCGGCGGCAAACTCCTCGTTGCCCTCGGTGGTGGCTGTGATCACGGTCTTGCCTCCGCCGACGAGAGTCACCTTGCCTGCATTGTCCACGGTTGCTACCTTCTCGTCTGTGCTTGTCCATGCCACGCTAAGCTTGTTGGGATTGATAAGTGTCGGTGAAGTGAATGTCTCTCCGATGATGGCTTCGTAGTTCTTGGCTGCGAATGAGAGTCCACATTCCTGCTTCCCGCCGAGATCCGGGCTGTATACCACTTCGATGGAGTGGATGTATCGTGCGTAATAGCTGTTAGTCCACGTGCAGCTTACGGTCTCAGCCCCTTCTGGGTACGACCACTCCCAGCTCCATAATGCATCCTCGCTTTGCGCCTCGATTGCCTTGCCGTTGAAGGGTATATCCAGAGAGCTGAGCGCAGATCCCGACATGCTTAGCTTCACATATGATATCTTGCCGCCGGGTACCTTCAGTGAGATTTCGGGCGTCATGGCTTTGGTGAATGAGGAATATACGCAAAGTCCGGCGTTGGTGCCTCCGGCGTTGATGAGGGCGAAGCCAAGTCCGTTTTCCGATGCTTTCTTGGCTGTCAGTTCTATTCCTTCTTCGGTGAGGGAGAAACTGTCTGAGAAGGTCAGGTCTGCCTCCTTTGTGGAAGTCTGACGTGTGAGGCCACCCATGTCGTTGTCTCCGTCGAATACAAACTTGTATTCGTTGGCCATGCCCGTCACTGCGGCTGCTGTGATGGCGGCGATTGTAAGTAAAGTTTTCTTCATCTTTTCGTGTGTTATATTGTTTGAAGATTTTTTACAAATGTCTTACCACATTTAAATTTCAAAATTACTAAAAATCTTCGGTTTCTGCAAGCATTGAAATATAAAAATCCCCGAATCCATTCGATTCGGGGATCTTTTTATAGATATTTAACTTGTAGGCTTATTTTACTACTACTTTGGTAGCCTTGCCGTCTACAACCTTTACACAGATACCCTTTGAGGGCTTGGCAATCTGGTTGCCATGAAGATCATAATATGTTGCATTTTCAGCAGCATTGACACCGGATACGCCGCTTGTTTCATCATATTCTACTTCAAACTCTACATTGACCTGATTGTTGAGATCCACATAGCCATGCTTGCAGAGGAAGAAATTGCCTGCGTAGAGTTCTCCGTCAACCGGGAAAGTCATTGAATTGCCTTCCTTCATGCCTTCTTCCAATGCCCAGCTTACGGGATACCAATCCGGTTCGTCAGCTCTTGTCGAAAGAGGTCCTACTTCGATTCCGGGATCCATCATATCAAGAGTGCTGAAGTGCATAACGCTATCAAAGCCTTCCGGCAATGCAATAGATACGGTGATTTCTTTTTCAGAGCTCTTGCCGGTTACATTGATGATGAAGACTCCCTGAGTGTCGTCTGTGGTTAATTCAACGCCTTTGTCGCTGCTAAGTGCTACATCAAACGATGCCGGGAATTCAGGAGCAGGGTCTCCCTCCATGAGCATCATGGTAATATAACCATCTATTTCCTCTGCGCCTCCATAGTAGTATTCGGAGAAAGGTGCGCCTTCTTCATTGGCTGCGCTCAGGGCCTGCGCTGCATATTGCTTTAATTGTTCAATCATGACAGGGATTTCCTCATACATTGAGAAGTCAAAGTCAGGATTAACCTCCTTGATTTTAACTGCTGCAGCCTCATATTTTTCCTTAAGGGCGTCAAGCTGCGCTATCGCTTCATCGTATGCTTTCTGATTGTCGGCTGTTACGTCACCTGATCCTTTACTTACATATATTTCAAGGTTTACTTCCTCTACAGTTGCCATATCCCCCTTATAAAGACGGATTTCTACTGTATGGTAATTTTCATTCCCCGGTACGTAACTGGTTTCGAATGTGAAACGGTTGCCTTTTACGAAATCATCACCTAAATCTGCAATAGGTTCAAGTTCCACTTCTTCAGCTCTTGTTCCCCTTGGTCCGGGATTGTTTTCTTCGATGATCACTTCGCCTTCGCTGCTCCAATTTTTGCTGATCAGTCCATCCCAGCCTTCCGGTGTGTCGATTACTATGCTGACATAATCTGAGGCTACTTCTCCTTCTACTTTAATGGTA
>JAIDSM010000130.1 GCA_029061225.1 Muribaculaceae bacterium | reverse complement strand
TTGATGCTGTCCCAGCCAAGCTTTCTGACCCTCTCGGCAGTATCGGTCTTCGCATACAGATACCTCTTTACACGATTTAGCTTTTCTATCTTGGCAAGCCAAATAAAGTTGCCGAGAGTACCCACCTTCTGCTGAAAGGCATTGAGGGAACACATTTCGGATTCCCTTATCTCCAGGAGCCGTCGATCCCCGGCTTCATTCTTCAGTATGAAGATTCTGGTGCCGTTATTGTCATCACCGATATGGAACATTGGCTCCATTACAAAATTGGATATTATAACCGGGTCCTCTTCCTCGCTACCGATAGTATAATAACAGTTGTCCCTTATAAATAATCCCGCCTGTCTTAAGGCGTCCACTTCGCGCTGTCGTTCATCGAGGGCTGACGTTGAGTCTTTTCGTCGCCGATTTTCGCCGCGAGCCTGACTTATAGCATCGCGCCAGAATTTAGTGCGCCCATGTATCTTGCTAAGTTGCTCGATACATTGCTCGACTATGAGCTGGTCATTGACATAAGTAAGCAAATCGGCAATCTCGGAAACGGCAGCTCTCTGTTTTACAAGAGAGTCCGCTTCAAAGAAACGCTTTTCCGCAAGCCACACCACAAAGTATTTTTCAGGTAGGTTAAAATAATCTTCTTTATTCTTGATATAACTGTCAGAGTCATTCTTTCCCGGTTTTACTCTTGGAGCATCCTCTGGTGGCTCCGCCATGTCAGGGTACATTTCTCTAAGTTCATCATCAGATATAGGGACTTCTGCAAAAGGGAGTTCCCTGACCGTGACTTCAAGACCCTTGCGCAATGCCGCTGCACCGTTCTTCATCACGGCTTCAAATCCGGGCCCGAAAAGCTTACCTTCAGCTACATCAGAGTCCGGGATGAAGCAGACAGCATTCGTCAGACGTTTGAGTTGATCAAATTGACTGTCGTTCCATGATGTGCCAAGAGTGGCAACTACGTTAGCCATTCCAACGCTTTGGAGACGAAGAACATCAGGTGCACCTTCCACTACTATTATGTCCTGTGACTTCTTACGTGATGCCCTGTCTATCCCAAATAGGGATGTACTTTTGTCATAGATTGCTGAGTTTGATGAATTGAGGTACTTTGCGGTCTTTTTGTTTAAACCAATATATCTACCTGTAAACCCGATGATGCGACCCCATCTATTCCGTATCGGTATGATTATTCTTTCCCTGAAAAACGTATAGGTTATCCTTGTATCATCTTTTTTTACGAGTCCAACCTCCTGCAACAGGTCTGTCGGTATACTATTGCTATTACAATAATCAATGAAGTTATTGCCGTTTCGTGGAGCGTAGCCAATACCGCTTTCAGCGCAGAAATTCTCCGTCCAGCGACCATATGAATAATCCCTGGCATGTATTGACTCATCATCCATACCGGTTCTTAGACAATCTACAAAATAGCGGTGTGCCATTTCATTGACAGCAAGTAAGGCTTCCCGGTGCCGATAGGCAGACATCTCTTCTTCTGTGCGGTCTTTTTCGATACGCTCGATTTGAATGTTATTATCATTGGCGATCTTCTCGACAGCTTCCAGAAAAGTCAAATTCTCCTTTTCCATTATAAAGCCTATACCGTCACCACCACGACAACATCCGAAACAGTGATAAAGATTCTTTTGAGGAGACACAGAAAACGATGGAGTCTTCTCGGAATGGAAAGGACATAATCCCATAAGCGAAGATCCTTTTCTTTTTAGCTGTACATAAGGCTTAAGTACGGTTTCAATATCGAGATCCCGCACCTGTTGAATGGTTCTTTCGCTTATCATATCTTCGTAAGTTTGTTCCAGCATTCAATGATGGATCTTCCTGAAAAAACAGGACGGCGTGAGTTCTCGGGATTGAGAGGCTGAATCAGTCCCTTAGCTCGATAACGCATAAAGGTCTTATGACATACACCCAATTCCATGCATACTCTCTTAACTGAATAGACTCCATTGGGATCACATTTTGGTGCCAGCTCTTTCATTATTCATAGTTATTCATTAAAATAGTCCTGAACGGTTCTTTGCAATAATCGAAGATCTGCGGTCCTGTATTCCAACTTACCCGGTCTCTTACATGGCTCAATCTTACCTTGCTTTCTCCACCGTTCTACATTACGACGGCCAAACATCTCATAAGCCTTTCTCTGGCTAACAAATTCTGGATCATCTTTGTCCGTTTTTAGCATAGACACAACTCTAGCAGCCACATCATTGAGAAATGTGTCATACGGAATCAAGTGATCAAGGAATTGAAGAAATTGCATCTTTGCGATCACTTTTCACGATGAACTTCTACTGTTCGCTCTTCACGATTCATCTTCGTCACAAACTTTCGCTCATAGATTGCACCAAGTTCGGATGCTTGTGTTCTAACACTCTTTAGCCGTGAAATGGGGAATGTAACAACCTCTCCAATGGCAAGCGCGAGTAACGCCGGACGGATTTTTTGTGCTGTACCAGTCATTTTTTTCTTGTTTTGTTTGTTTGTTTAATGATTAATGATTAACTTTGTAACCAGATAATCAGTATTCTTGGAACGCAAATTAAACAATTAATGTTTAGATAAACAAAAATTGGATAGTAGTTTTAAGAAAAAATCACTGTTTAATGTTTAATGATTAACGCTGAACTAAGAGAAATCCACATCGGAGCTGCCATCAAGAAGAGACTTGATGAGCTTGAAATGACCAAATCAGAATTTGGTCGACTCATTGGTGTGCCACAACAACACGTCAACCGGATTTTTGATAAAGAATCGATTGATACCATTCGTCTTGCAAAAATCTGCCGTGCTTTAGATTTCAATTTTTTCGCTTTATTCTGTCGCTTCCCAACAAACGTCAATGCATATCTGGCAGCGGTTGCTCTTGGAGACGGTGACGCTTTGAACAATATAGGTGATACTGCATTACTCGCCCAAATAGAATCTCAAAAGGTCAAAGTCGCAAACTTGGAGAAAACGGAAAAGGACTTACGAGACCAGATATCGGTTCTTCAAAGGAGTGTTGATCAGTTGACATCTCAGTTGGGTGACAAAAATGAGATTATTAACTTATTAA
>JAIDSM010000013.1 GCA_029061225.1 Muribaculaceae bacterium | reverse complement strand
AACCATATTGTTTAGATAAATCAAACAACAATCAAATTAATACAGTATGAGAAAATTGTTTCTAATTTTGGTGGCGCTGATGGCGTGCAGCTGGAGCCTTATGGCCCAGAACTCCACGTATCACGGCACCGTTGTAGATGCGGAAACCAATGAACCGCTTATCGGAGCAACAGTCATGCCGATCGGAGGAGGACAGGGCACTGCCACTGATCTCGACGGCAACTTCACACTTACTGTTCCCCAGTACGTCACTCAAGCAGAATTTTCGTATGTAGGCTACAAACCCGCTACCGTACAGCTCTCCAACAATATGGTGGTAAGCCTTTCCTCTACGGCAACAGCACTCGACGACGTGATGGTTGTGGCTTTCGGTACAACTACCAAGGAAGCATTCACCGGCGCGGCATCCGTAGTGAACGCGGACGACCTCAAGAGCCGTACTACCGCCAACGTCACTGACGCACTCGTCGGCTCTGTACCGGGTCTTCAGCTCCGTTCCACTTCCGGCGCTCCAGGTTCCGGCAACGGCAACATCACTATCCGCGGCCTATCCTCAATATATTCCGATACCCAGCCGCTTATCATTGTAGACGGCGCTCCTTATCCGGAGAGCCTCAGCAACATCTCACAGGACGACATCGCTTCCATCTCCGTCCTCAAGGACGCTGCCTCAGCCGCACTTTACGGTGCCCGCGGTGCTTCCGGCGTAGTGATCATCACCACCAAGAAGGGCTCCAACAGAGATGCTGAGATAAAGGTCAACGCCAAGTGGGGCGCAAACACCCGCGCCGTGCAGGACTACGACGTGATTACAGATCCGGGTGAATACTACGAGGCTTTCTATTCACAGATCTACAACTACAACTTCCTCCAGCAGGGCATGACTCCGGCCGCAGCAAATGCAGCTGCCAACACCAAGATGCTCGAACTCCTCAAGTATAATGCCTATACTCTTCCGGAGGGTGAGAACCTTATCGGTCTCAACGGCAAGCTGAACCCTAACGCCACTCTCGGTCGCTACTATCAGCTCAACGGGGAGAACCGCTACCTTATCCCTGACAACTTCAACGATATCGCCTATCAGACCGGTTTCCGTCAGGAATATAACTTCAGCGTTAACGGCGGCAACGAAAAGTCGAACTTCTATGCCAGCCTATCCTACCTCGGAGAAGAAGGTATCTTGAAGCCATCAAATTATGACCGCGTGACGGCTCAGATCCGTAGTGAATATCAGGTGAAGAAATGGCTGAAGCTTGGTGCGCGTATTTCATATACCCACTCAAGCACAAAGGGCAACTCCGACCTTGACAACAGCAACTGGGGAGCAGGCAACGTGCTTTACTTCACTGCCATGGCCGCTCCTATCTTCCCGATGTATGTACGCACATATGATGAGGTGGACGGAAAGCCCGGCACTCCTTATATAATGAAGGATGCCAACGGTATGCCGATGTATGACTTCGGTGTAAACACCTATGTCAACGGATCCCGTCCTTTCTCTTCTCCCGGCAACGCGATCGGCGCGCAGGCTCTCGACCTCGCTCAGACCACCCGCAATGCCCTCAACGCTACACTCAGCGCGACATTCGACTTCACAGACTATCTCAAACTCGATGTCCTGAGCAACGTCAACTGGGGTCTCAACCAGTACACCTATTACGGAAGTGTCTACAATACCCTCAATACTACCGTTAACGGCAAACTCGGTAAGAGCGACACCAACTCCGTTCGCACCAACAATTCTCAGACCCTTACATTCTACAAGTATTTCGGCGATCACTACCTCAACGTACTCGCAGGTCATGAATACTACCGTGTAGACAACACATTCCTTCAGGGTTACGCCGAAGGTGGTTTCTCACCCGACATCCTTGAGCTCTTCGCTTTCGCCAACCACAACTTCTCTCAGAATACATCCTATAAGGGACGCTACAATGTGGAAGGCTGGTTCGGCAGCGCTCAGTATAACTTCAAGGAAAAATACTACGCTTCCGCTTCCTACCGCCGCGACGCATCCTCACGCTTTGCAAAGGATCACCGCTGGGGCGACTTCTGGAGCGTCGGCGCAGCTTGGATGATATCCAAGGAAAACTTCATGGAGGCTTCCAAGAACTGGCTCGACTACCTGAAGCTTAAGCTCAGTATCGGCCAGCAGGGCAACGACAACCTCGGCGGCAGCTATTACTGGACAGATAACTATTCCCTCGTAGCCAGCGGCGACAAATACATGTCTCCTACCTTCCGCTCGCTTGGAAATCCGGACATCACATGGGAAACGACAACCAACCTCAACGCCGGTCTTGAATTCGGTTTCTTCAAGAACCGTCTCTTCGGTAATGTGGATTTCTACAACAAGAATACAAGCAACCTTCTCTTCTGGCTCTCCATTCCGGAGTCAACGGGAGCTCGCGGATATTACGGCAACATGGGCACAATCCGCAACACAGGTGTCGAGATATCACTTACCGGAACACCGATCCAGACAAGAGACTTCGAATGGTCTATATCAGCCAACATATCGACCAACAAGACAAAAATCGTCTCTCTTCCAGAGCAGAAGACAAAGAACTACGGAGGATTCTATGAATCAAACCACTGGTTTGCGGAAGGCGGTGAACTATACAACTATATGACATACGCTTTCGCAGGTATCAACGAACATGGAGAAGCTCTCTATTACTACGATCCAAACCTTATTCAGGAAAACGGCTCCATGACTACACAGAAGCCCGGTAAAATCAAATCTATGGATTACGTCACAACCGAGACTACCCAGGCATCACGCTATACTGTAGGCTCAATCCTGCCGAAAGCTTATGGCGGCCTCAGCACCACGGCTCGTCTGAAGTGGTTTGACTTCACGCTTAATTTCGATTACCAGATCGGTGGAAAGGTGATGGATTCCCGCTACGCTTCACTCATGTCGCCTGAATCAAGCCTGACCCAGACTTCAGCCAATACCATACATAAAGACTACATCAAGGAGTGGAGTCCAAGCAATACAAATTCCAACCTTCCCCGCTGGCAGATCGGCGACACTCAGGGATATCTTACTTCCGACCGCTTCCTGACCAACGCCGGATATCTCAACTTCTCATCATTCGTCGTAGGCTTTACCGTGCCTAAGTTCTGGAAAGAGATCAGCAAGATGCGCATCTATTGTGCAGGAGAGAACCTCTGCTTCTGGTCAGCCCGCCAAGGTCTTGATCCAAGGTATTCGTTCGATGGCAATACTTCACTCGGAGCTTACTCACCGATGCGCAGTGTTTCCGGCGGTGTAGAGATTACCTTCTAATGATTGTCAATCAAAATCATTAAAAAGAAAAGAAAAATGAAAAAATTATCATTATATATCGCCGGCGCGGCGCTAATGGTGCTCCCTACTTCCTGCATTCAGGAATTCCCGGCTCAGCAGAACGGCTATGTCACTACCGACCAGGCTGCGGATGCACCCGGCTCTTTCGACAACTTCGTCTCTGCTATCATCGACAACAACAACGGTGAGTTCACATTCACCGGCTCCAGCTATCAGAAATCAAACGACTTCGGATATTCCTCGTTCTATCTTGACCGTGACGTAATGGGCGATGATATCGTAGCTTACGGCAACAACTGGTTTTCACCATGGTATGAAGCCAACTATTCGCTTGGTCCGACATATCTCAACTGTCAGTATCCCTGGACTTTCTACTATCGCCAGATCCGTGCCTGCAATACAGTGCTCGGCATGGCCGGAGATGATCCGGACGACAGCAAGAAATCAGGCGCCGGCATCGCATACACCATGCGTGCCCTCTATTATCTTGAACTCGCACAGATGTTCGCACCCCAGACCTACGGCTCCAATGATCAGGCTCTCACAGTGCCCATCGTCACTGATAAGACCACTACATTAGAGGCTCAGGACAATCCATGTGCCACCAATAAGGAGATGTATGAGTTCATACTTTCCGATCTTGACAAGGCAGAGGTACTTCTTGCCGACTACAAGCGCTCAGACAAATATACTCCTGACGTTTCTGTAGTAAATGGTCTTCGTGCCCGCGCCTATCTGATCATGCGCGACTGGGCTAACGCTGAGAAATACGCCAAACTAGCAGCACAAGGCTATGAAGTGCTGACCGCTGAGCAGTACACCGACCGCACCAATGGCTTCAACAATGCCAACTGGGGTAATTCATGGATGTTCGCCATGCAGATCAAGCCTACTGATACCTGTCAGACCTACAATGACGGCGACAACAGCTGGGGCACTTGGATGATCTGTGAGTTCCCGTCGGATTCTTCCGGTCTTGGCTACTACAACACCTACGGAGGCTGTATGATCATCGACCGTCACCTCTATGAGACTGTCCCTGCTACAGACTGCCGCAAGAAGTGCTTCCTCGACTTCGCCATTGATGAGATGGAAACCGAGGAGGAGGTGCTCACCGCGCTTGCAGAATATTCCGACGTTCCTGAGTATGTATACGGTACTGGTCTCGCGCAGGAGCAGTTCGGGGGTCTTTCCCTGAAGTTCCGCTCTAAAGGTGGCAACCATGACAATCCCCAGTATGTAGGCTGGTGTGTCGACCTTCCCATCATGCGTGTGGAGGAGATGAAGCTCATCGAAGCTGAGGCCGCCGGCATGCAGGATGAAGGTCGGGGAAAGGCGCTCCTCGAGGCATTCGCAAAGACTCGTGACCCACAGTATGTCTACGGACAGCACAATGAGGCATATTATAATACCAAGACTCCGGCATTCCAGAATGAAGTCTGGTGGCAGCGCCGTATCGAATTCTGGGCAGAAGGTCTTGCTACATTCGACATCAAGCGTCTCGAAAAAGGCATCATCCGCAGCTATCCTAATTCTAACCACAATGACGGTTATCGCTGGAACATGCAGGAGACTCCAAACTGGATGAACCTGTGTATCATCCAGACTGAAAGCAACTATAATAAAGCAATAGTGTCCAATCCGGCTCCTGTGACTCCGGATGGCAATTCTCCCGAATATACCTGGTAATAACTGACAAACGAATCTAAGATGAAAGCATTAAAATATATTGTGATACTCGCAGCCGCCCCGATGCTCTGGGCGTGCAGCGCAGATGAAGGATCGATGCCTGGGTCTGATCCAAATCCGGCTGTGACTCTCTACACATATGCTCCGGCTGAAGGTAATCCCGACAATGACGTGACCGTACGTTTCGTCACGAACAACAAAGTCTCTTCAGTTAAGTATCTTGCCGTTCCTTCCGCAGACGTAGAGAATCTCAACGAGGCCCAGCTTCTTTCCAAGGTTGAGACAGACGGTAAAGCTGTCGAGAATCTCGGAGGCAACGGCTATGCCGATATCACGCTTACCGATATTCACGGTGACTACACTATCGCCGCTGTCGCTAACGGATCTTCTCTGGGAAACAAAGTTACATTCACTGGTCTCAGCTGGAATCTCGTAAAGCAGGGCACATTCATCTACAACAACGATATCGTGCCTGCGGTGGCTGGTATTCAATCAGTGGAGGCAAGTCTCGAGGTTTGTACGACAGATGAAAACCTCTATCGACTCAATGGAATCTTTGGAGAAGGCACTGCAGTCAAGATGGATATGCTTGACCTCACCGGAGAAGACGAAGACGGAAAATACCGTTACTTCAGGGTTAAGCCTACAAATACACCGTGGACTTATGGCAACTACGGCACTATGTTTGTGCAAGACATTGGCTACTGGCAGGGTAATGAGGCTTTTGTGACAAGCAACGGCTATGAAAGCGGACTATATGAAGACGGCTCGGCGTTCTTCTACCTCGCATGGTGTGTAAGCGCAGGCTCCATAGGTTATAATTACAGTTTCTTCGTTCCTTACGAGTGATCGATTCTTCAGAGAATAAAATGAGGGGATGCTTCTTCGGAGGTATCCCCTCTAATCTTATAGCGGCTAAAGGTAGACCTCGCTTTTAGCCGCTTCCAGATTTGACAAGACAAATCTGAAAGATATCGGTATTCCTAAAAACCGGTAATTTTACCACTTTTTAGGAATACACCCGATTTCTTCAATCCATATCATAGACCCGGAATCAGTAAAAAAAGGAGGAGCGTCGGATGGCGCTCCTCCCGGGGAAAATATATGGAATAGTTATTTCTTAAGCAACGTGCGTCCTTTCTCGATAGCCTGCTGATTGAGCGGGATGAGCTTATGATGACGTTCGGGAAGGGATTTCTTAAGGCCTTTTACTACGTTTTCCATCGGAAGCTTATACTCCATCGCTTCAAGCAAGGCTCCCATCACAATCATGTTGTAGGCCTTGGAGTTGCCAAGCTCGAGGGCAGCGTCCATGGCATCGATAGGATAGATCGTGATGTCCTCACGTGTCGGATGATTGTGTATGCCGTTTGTATCATAGATCAGAATGCCGCCCGCCTTGACGCGGGGCGCGAACTTATCAAGACTCTGCTGATTGAGGGCGATGACTATGTCGTAGGTGTCGAGAACGGGCGAAGAGATGCGTTCGTCGCTGAGGATAACGGTGACGTTGGCTGTGCCGCCACGCTGTTCGGGACCGTAGGAAGGCATCCATGTCACTTCCTTATCGTCCATGAGGCCGGAATAAGCAAGGATCTTGCCCATCGAGAGCACACCCTGTCCGCCGAATCCTGCGGCTATTATTTCTGTTTTCATTGTTCTGCGTTTTACGTTGTTCGATTAAACCTTTAGGTCGCCGAGAGGATATTTCTCAAACATATTCTGAGCCATCCATTCGTTGGCCTTCTCGGGACTCATCTTCCAGCCGGAATTGCAGGTGGATACCACTTCTACCACACTCGTGCCCTTCTTGTCGATGGCATTCTGGAACGCCTTCTTGAGGGCTGCCTTTGTCTTGCGCACATTAGCGGGAGTATGAACACTCTGGCGGGTGACGTAGCAGGTGCCGTCGAGCTCCTTCAGGAGATTGGTGATCTCGAGGGGATGGCCGTTCAGGTCGACACGGCGTCCATAGGGGGAAGTCGCGGTCTTCTGGCCGATGAGTGTGGTGGGAGCCATCTGTCCGCCCGTCATGCCGTAGATAGCATTGTTGACGAAGATCATCACGATGTTCTCGCCACGGTTGGCAGCATGGATCGTCTCTGCGGTGCCGATAGCCGACATATCGCCGTCGCCCTGATAGGTGAACACTACGTTTTCGGGCCATAGACGGTTGACGGCGGTCGCGACAGCCGGGGCACGCCCGTGAGCGGCCTCGATCCAGTCGCAGTCAATGTAATTGTAGGCGAACACGGCGCAGCCAACAGGCGACACGCCGACGGTACGCTCCACGATACCGAGCTCTGCGATCACCTCTGCCACGAGCTTATGGATCACTCCGTGGCTGCAGCCCGGACAATAATGCATATTGACCTCGTCGAGAAGCTCTGGAGCCGCGTAGACCTTGTTTTCAGGACGGATTATATCTTGTAGTTCCATTTTTCAGTTGTCAGTTTAGACATGATTTATCATGATATATCATGTTGCATCATGATTAATCATGAATTATACTTAAACTTTAATAATTAATCATTAATAATTTATAATTAAAAATTAATAATTAATCATACCCTTGAGGGCGTTGACGATCTCGGATGGACTCGGTATGATGCCGCCCATACGTCCGAAATGCTTCACGGGGAGTGAGTCATGTACGGCCAGACGGACATCTTCTATCATCTGCCCGGCATTGAGCTCTACCACGAGTATACCTTTCTTGCCTTCAGCTGCCTTGCGGATAGCCTCCGACGGGAAAGGCCATAGCGTGATGGGGCGAAGCACCCCTACCTTGAGGCCCTCCTCCTCGGCAAGTTCCTTTGCCTTGGTGGAGATACGGGCTACCGAACCGAAAGAGATGATCAGGTAGTCTGCGCCTTCGGTGTCTATTTCCTCCCAGCGTGTCTCATTGGCCTCTATCTCGCGGTATTTTGCCTGGAGCTGATCGTTGATCACTTCCATCTTGTCTGACTCAAGCTCAAGCGAAGTCACCACATTGCGCTTGCGGCGACCTTCACGCCCGGTCACTGCCCAGGGACACTGTTCGCGTATCTCGGCGTCAGTGCGGCGGGGCCTCTGCACGGGAAGCACCACCTTCTCCATCATCTGGCCTACGATGCCGTCGGCGAGAATCATGGAGGGATTGCAGTATTTGAAAGCGAGATCGAAACCGAGCCCCACGAAATCGGCCATCTCCTGGACGGTCGACGGAGCAAGCACGATCAGATGATAGTCACCGTGGCCGCCACCCTTCACAGCCTGGAAATAGTCCGCCTGAGAAGGCTGGATTGTGCCGAGGCCGGGACCTCCGCGCATGACATTGAGGATAAGGGCAGGGAGCGACGAAGCCGCTATATAAGAGATGCCTTCCTGCTTGAGGCTGACACCGGGGGATGACGACGATGTCATGACGGCCTTTCCGGTGGCGGCGCCGCCATATACCATGTTGATGGCGGCCACTTCAGATTCGGCCTGAAGCACCACCATTCCGGTAGTGTCCCAAGGCATGAGGGCCTCAAGAGTCTCAAGCACTTCGGACTGAGGGGTGATGGGATAGCCGAAATAGCCGTCGCATCCGTAGCGGATGGCGGCGTGGGCTATAGCCTCGTTGCCCTTCATGAGTCTTACTTCTTCCATATTTCTTTTGCGTTTTACGTTTTGCGAAATCAGTCGACTTTAACCCGGTATACCTCGATGCAGGCATCGGGGCATACGAGTGCGCAGCTGCAGCATCCGATGCAGGCATCGGGATTCGACATATAGGCGAAATGATATCCACGGTCGTTCACTTCAAGAGGCTGAAGCGAAAGAGTGTCGGTCGGACAGGCGACCACACATAGATTGCATCCTTTGCACCGCTCCTTGTTGACGGTGACGGCTCCTTTGATTTTTGCCATTCTTTTTTTGCTATATTAAGTAAGGTAGCATTGGCAAATTAACATTTGCCCTTGTTTACACTCACAAAGATAAGCAAAAAAAAGTTAACATTTGCCACCATGGTGCAAATGTTAACAAAATTTAATATTTGGCTCAAAATAGCCCGAATGTGCAGTTTTTCAGAAATAACGAATGATAGAGACGGAGACACGGTTTTCTTTCATCGACGCGGGGCCGACTATGATGTCTGTGATTCCGGCGGCAGCCTCCAGATCTATCCGCCAGTCGGAGAAGGGAAAGCCTATACCACCTTTCCATGAGCAGCTGACGCGGCGCTGCATGCCGTCTTCCGCACCGAATAGGGTCTCTCCTATCTCTTTCTGCAGGGTCTTGTCTTTCAACCGATAACCACCGGCGAAAGCATAGTCAAATTCCGGACCTGTGAAGACAGAGATGGCGAAGTCATCCGTTATATCGAATGTATATCCCACCACTAAGGGAAGTCGAAGACCCCACTTGTAGGTGCGCGGTTCGACCCCGATTGAATTGACATCTGACTGAATGGTGAAATCACAGGAGTAAGTGTCATAAAACAGAGACAGGGAGGGCTCGAGGAAGAAACCGTCGGTAATATAGTGAGTGTAGACCCCGCCGACAGAGAAGCCAAGCCCGGATTTATAGAGTTTGGTCGAGTTGCCGCCGACTTTCCATTTGCCGGGGACATTGATGTCTAAGGAGGCTTTGGCGCCCCAGAGGCCATCGGCCATTGCGGAGAAGCTTATTCCGGAGAGAAGAACAGCGGCCATAAACTTTCGATTCATAATATTTATGGTGTTAAGTTTTATCTATAACGGCGAAATACACTGATAAATTACTAATGGTCAGTGATAATTTTTCCCACTGTCGAGTTTGTGCAGTCGTGCTGTAGATAATTTTTTTGTTATAATTTGCAAATTATTACAATTTGCATTCGCAAATTTCAAAGAATTTTTGTAATTTTACGCTCGAATTTTCATTTTTGAAACAAGAGCATATCATCAAAGCAAACCTGACTATGTCTGAGCCTGCCTATCATATACCCGCGCTGCTGCCGCAGACCCTTGAATGTCTTGACATCAAACCGGACGGCATCTATGTCGACGCCACCTTCGGCGGCGGAGGCCATTCGCGCGCCATTCTTGAAAGGCTTGGCCCCGACGGACGCCTGATTGCCTTTGACCAGGATGAAGACGCCATAGCGAACGCACCGGCCGACCCGAGGTTTACATTCGTAAGGAGCAATTTCCGATTCGTGCGCAATTTTCTTCGCTACCATGGAGTGGACCGTGTAGACGGCATCCTGGCCGACTTAGGAGTGTCGTTCCATCACTTCGATGATGCCGAACGCGGATTTTCCTTCCGCTCAGATGCTCCGCTCGACATGCGGATGAATCAGAAGGCTCCCCTGACGGCAGCCCGGCTTTTAGAGCGTTACGACATCCGCGACCTCACATCGCTCTTCCGCACATATGCCGACCTCAAGGATCCGGCTAAAGCGGCTAAGGCGATCATCGCGGCGAGAGGTAAGGCTCCCATACTGACTACATTCCAGCTTGCCGACGCCGTAAGGCCGGCCCTTAATCCCAAAGGGGAAAAGAAAGAGATGGCCCAGGTGTTTCAGGCACTGCGCATAGCCGTGAACTCAGAGATGGAAGCACTCACCACACTCCTTACGGCGGCACCATCCATGCTTAAGGAGGGAGGACGCGCCGTAATCCTGACCTACCACTCTGTGGAAGACAGGATAGTGAAAAACTTCTTCCGATCAGGCAATGCCGAGGGGAACATAGAGAAAGACTTCTTCGGAAAGCCGATCTGCGACTGGCGGCAGATCACCCGCTCGCCAATCACTGCCGACGCCGAAGAAGTGGAACTCAACCCGCGCAGCAGGAGCGCCAAGCTCCGCGCCGCGCAACTGGTTAAAGATTAAAGACTAAAGATTAAAGACTAAAGATTAAAGATTAAATATAAAAAAACTCTTAAGACTTAAGACTCAAGACTTAAGACTCAAGACTCAAGACTTAAGACTCAAGACTACGATATAGGATGGCTAAGAAGATAACAAAGAAGGGAACCGAAGAAAAGAAGAAAAAAAAGGGGTTCGGATCGGCGGTGACCAGTCAGGTCAAGCGCAATACCGACGACCTCCGCGAGGGACGCGCCGTCTCGCTTGAATTCTTCAAGCGCAACGCGTGGATGATAATAGCGATTATAACCGCCCTCATCGGAGTGATGGGGCTGCGCTACCGCACGAAGACGCGGATGTCGGAGATCAAGCAGCTCAACCGGGAACTGCAGCGTGCCGAAAGCGAGAAGCTACATGAGAAGGCATGGTATATGACTCTCATACGAGAGACGGAACTTACACGCCTCATGAATGAGAAAAGACTCGGCCTGAAATATCAGGAGGAGCCTCCCGTAGAGATAGAATGCGAAGGACTCAATCCTTCATCACATAAATAACGACACGACATGGCAAAGAAAGGAAGCAACAAAAGACGCATCTTCATCCGCTATGGAGTGATCACGAGCTTTTTCCTCCTGATGGCGCTGGGAATAGTGTGGAACATGTTTCGCACCACCGTCGTGGAGGCTTCGGAATGGAACGACCGCGCCGAAAAGCAGCTCTCGAAGATAGACACCATAGCCCCCGAAAGGGGAAGCATACTCGCCTCCAACGGCAACATACTGGCCTGCAACGTCAAGGTCTGCGACATAAAGATCGACATGCGCCACAACAAGATAATGTCTATGCCGAAGTCGAAGCTTACCGCAAAGCTCGATTCCCTGGCCGACACCCTCGACCTATACTATCCGCGCTTCGACCCCAAGAAAGACGATGCTAAGACACGCGCGGAGAAGTCCTGGCGCGTCCGGCTTCATGAAGAGTTGGAGAAGAAGCCCGGCAAA
Source organism: Muribaculaceae bacterium (assembly GCA_029061225.1). Taxonomy (GTDB): domain Bacteria; phylum Bacteroidota; class Bacteroidia; order Bacteroidales; family Muribaculaceae; genus Lepagella. Next base: position 30,059 of record JAIDSM010000013.1, on the reverse strand, counting down.
CGCACGCGTTCGCTGACCATAGCGCGCAACCGCCCGCTCGAGGAATTCGACTCAGCCCGCAAATTCGTATTCATACGCGACTTCAAGGGGGCCGGATTCCGATGCCCGCTATATAAAGAGGAGCACTCACGCCGGATATATCCATATGGAAAGATGGCCAACCGAAGCATCGGACGAGTGCATGAGGTAGTCACGGAGACCACCCGCCATAAAGGCGAGATCCATGGATATTCCGGTCTGGAGAAAGACCTTGACTCCCTTCTCTACGGCAAACCCGGATACGCGAAGCAGGTGCCGCTGACCAAAGGATACGGCAACTGGGTGACCACTCCCCCCACACCCGGCTATGACCTGCTCACCACAATCGACATCGACCTTCAGGACATTGTGGAGGAAAGCCTGCAGGATATTTGCTCCCAATACAATTGCGAATGGGGGACAGCGATCCTGATGGAGGTCGCCACAGGGGAAATTGTAGCGCTCTCAAGCATCGAGCGCATGGACGACGGCAGCTACGGCGAGGCTCTCAACCGTGCGGTCCTACCCTACGAGCCCGGATCAGTCATCAAGCCCATCTCGATGATGATAGCATTTGAAGACGGCCTTGTGACGAGCGTCAACCAGACGGTAGACTGTTCACCCTTCCAGAGGACCCATGACCCGCACGCCCCTGGAGTCAAGACCATGAAGCAGGTGATAGAGATGTCGAGCAATACCGGCATCGCCCGCGTAATATTCAAGGGATACGCTTCAGACCCCGCGAAATACCACGACCGCCTTGCCTCAATCGGATTCTTCGACCGCATCAACTCCGGCATCGCAGGCGAACAGGTGCCACAGGTGCGCCGTCTGGAACCGACCAACAGCAAGGGGCAGCCGATCACCCTCGTATCCCGCCATCTCGACCTCGCTCGGCAGGCCTACGGCTACAACACCATGATACCGCCTCTGTATACACTCGCCTACTACAACGCAATCGCCAACAAAGGGCGTCTGGTAAGGCCTCACCTCGTACGTGCGCTTCGCTCCGAGAAGGGAGACTCCGTCATTCCGATCAGCTATATCCGCGACCAAATATGCTCGCCCGAGACCGCCGAGAAGGTCAAGCAGTGTATCCACGAAGTAGTATGGGGCGAACACGGTACGGCCCGGCTCGTGCGCGACGACCGAGTGAAGATCGTAGGAAAGACCGGAACGGCGTTCCCGGTGGAGAAAGGACAATACAACGCCGCTAAAAGGCGTTTCGCCTTCGCGGGATTCTTCCCCTACGAGCAACCGAAATACAGTTGCATGGTGCTCGTGCAGGGAGCCGCAGGACTTAGCGCAAACCGCACCTCAGGACAGGTCATGAAGCAGATAGCTCTAAAGATGCACGCCCGGGGCATGCTAGCACATACCCCACGCCTCCCCAAGACCAACTCGGGAGAACGTCCGACCGTAGCGGCGAGCGCCGTCGACGATGCGGAGAAAATAGCCGGATCCATCGGCAACCCGATCAGGAAGGTCGCCGCAAAGAATGATTTCCCTGCGGGAAAGGTGCCTGACGTCACAGGCTACGACCTCCGCTCGGCGATCAAGCTCCTTGAAAGCCGCGGACTGAACGTAGCCGTCCAGGGAGCCGGAAGGGTCACGAGACAATCGCTCCAGCCCGGATCGAAAGCCGTCAGGGGACAGAAGATAACCCTGACGCTCGCCATTTAAAGTATTCATCGTTATCGGCGTTGTCATCGTTGTCACAGAAACACGATAAAACGACGAAAACGATGAAGACGACGAAAACGATGAAAACAAAAAACAACATATGACTGCAAAACTATCGACACTGCTTAAGGACATCAAGCCTCTCGAAATAGTGGGAGACACCGATAAAAACATAGTCGCGCTCGAAAGCGATTCTCGCAAAGCGCAGAAAGAGGGTATGTTCGTCGCCGTACGCGGCGTGACTACCGACGGACATAAGTACATTCCCGTAGTGGCTTCCGCCCATGTGGGGGCCATCATATGCGAGACTATGCCGTCGCAGTTCGAGCCGGGAATCACCTACATCCGCGTGGCGGACTCTTCCGACGCCCTCGGCCGCCTCGCATCGGCATGGTATGGCCATCCCTCGCAAAGCCTAAAGCTTGTAGGAGTCACAGGCACCAACGGCAAGACGACCACCGCTACCCTCCTCTACGAGATGGCCAGACTCGAAGGTTTTGAGGCAGGACTCATATCCACGGTATGCAACTATGTCGGCACGCGCGCCATCCCCACTACCCACACCACGCCCGACCCCATCACCCTCAACGGCCTCCTGGCCGAGATGGTGGAAGCCGGATGTGAATACGCCTTCATGGAAGTCTCAAGCCACGCCGCGCAGCAGAAACGCATAGCAGGCCTTCACTTCACCGGCGCCATCTTCTCCAACCTGACCCGCGACCATCTTGACTATCACGGATCGGTGGAAAACTACATGAACGCGAAGAAAGCCTTCTTCGATATGCTCCCCTCCTCGGCATTCGCGCTTGTCAACATCGACGACAAGGCCGGACGCTACATGATACAGAACACTAAGGCCAAAACATATACATACTCGCTCCGCAGCGACGCCGACTTCCGCGGACGCGTCGTGGAAAGCCGCCTTGACGGCACTCTCCTATCGCTCAACGGACGGGAAGTGGAGGTGCAGTTCACCGGGCGCTTCAACGCCTACAACCTGACTGCCGTCTACGGCGCGGCATACCTTGCCGGGCTTCCGAAAGAGGAGCTGCTCGTCAACATGAGCCGCCTCGTGCCCGTGGCCGGTCGCTTCCAGACCTTCCGCGGTCCATCCGGAGTGACCGCCATCGTAGACTATGCCCACACTCCCGACGCACTGGTAAACGTGCTCGACACCATCCGCGAGGTGCTCGGCTCAGACGGCTATATATGCACCGTAGTGGGAGCGGGAGGCAACCGCGACCATGGCAAGCGCCCGATGATGGCGCAGGAAGCCGCATGCCGCTCCGACAGGCTCATCCTGACCTCCGACAATCCGCGCGACGAAGAGCCGGATGCCATCATAGCCATGATGAAGACCGGGCTGAGCGCCGAGGAGCTGCGGCGCACACTCTGCATCACCGACCGACGCGAGGCTATACGCACCGCACTATCCACATGCCCGGAGGGAGGAGTAGTGCTCATCGCAGGAAAAGGCCATGAGCCCTATCAGGAGATAAAGGGAGTGCGACATCACTTCGACGACCGGGAGGAAGTGACAGCCTTCTTCAATTCATAATGCACAATGCATAATTCATAATTATCTGAAGAAATGCTTTACTCCATTTTCGAATACCTACAGGATTCCGCCTCATTCGACTTCCCGGGGCGGCATCTGATGACCTACATATCATTCCGCGCGGGAGCGACATTCACGATCGCCCTCCTCATCGCGCTCATTTTCGGACGACACATCATCGACCGCCTGCAGAGGATGCAGGTAGGGGAAGTGGTGCGCAATCTTGGCCTGGAAGGACAGATGAAGAAGACCGGCACCCCTACAATGGGCGGAATCATAATCATAGCGTCGATCATGGTCCCATGCCTGCTGATAGGCAACCTCACCAACATATACATGATATTGATGCTCGTGGCCACGCTTTGGACAGGAGCCATCGGTTTTCTCGACGACTACCGCAAGATCAAATACCACAATAAAGACGGTCTGCAGGGAAAATACAAGATCATCGGACAGGTCGGCCTCGGCCTTCTCGTGGGAATTACGATGTGGCTCTCGCCTTCGATTAAGATGAGCAGCGTGCCGCTGACAAGCGAAAACGAAGCCTTCGAGGAGCTGATAACGGCGTCTTCCATCTCCTCCTCCTCCAACGACGGCCCCTCCGTAGTAATGGCATCGAGTACTTACGACACCGCCGATCAGGAACGTACCGTACATCCTGTAAAGGTATACAAAAGTCCTGAGACCACGATTCCTTTCGTGAAGAACAACAACTTCAACTATGAATGGCTGACTTCGTGGATTCCCAACGAGAACGCGGCCCAGACGGCAGGGTGGATAATCTTCGTGATCGTCGTGATAGTAGCAGTGACCGCCGTCAGCAACGGAGCCAACCTCACAGACGGTCTCGACGGCCTTTGCGCAGGCACATCGGCCATAATTGGAGTGGCCCTCGCAGTGATGGCCTATCTCGGAGGCAACGTGATATACTCCGGATATCTCGACATAATGTATATACCGGGTTCGGAAGAGCTTGTAGTCTATGCGGCTGCTTTCATCGGCGCGCTCGTAGGCTTCCTGTGGTATAACGCATTCCCTGCACAGGTCTTCATGGGAGACACGGGATCGCTGATGCTTGGCGGCATTCTCGCCGTCTTCGCCATCCTCATACGTAAGGAACTCCTCATCCCTCTGCTCTGCCTAATATTCTTCATCGAAGACCTCTCTGTAGTGATGCAGGTGGCATATTTCAAGATGACCAAGAAGAAATACGGTCAGGGACGCAGAATCTTCAAGATGACACCTCTCCACCATCACTTCCAGAAAGCAGGAGATCAGGGCATCAAGTGTCTGGTCAACTTCCCTAAGCAGCCGATACCGGAATCCAAGATAGTGGTGCGCTTCTGGATCATAGGCATCCTGCTGGCGGCCCTGACGTTCGTCACGCTGAAGATACGATGAGTCTTGAGTCTTAAGTCTTAAGTCTTAAGTCTTAAGTATTGAGTATTGAGTATTAAGTATTGAGTATTGAGTATTGAGTATTAAGTATTAAGTATTGAGTATTGAGTATTGAGTATTGAGTATTAAGTATTGAGTATTGAGTATTGAGCCTTAAGTATTAAGGAGAATACTATAAAAAAGCATAAGTAAATAATCAAATTAGAAAGCATAGTATATTCAAAATGCATTCAGCTGAAATTAAGCAAAACCAATTGTGCATTATGAATTATGAATTATGCATTGCCACTTATATATAATGAAGAATCAGAAAGATTTCGAAGGAAAGACACTCATTGTGCTGGGGGCGGGAGAAAGCGGCGTAGGTGCCGCCGCACTCGGCGAAGCGCTCGGCATGAAGGTATTCGTCAGCGACAACGGTCCGATACCCGACAAATACCGAGCCGAGATGCTGAGAAGAGGTATTCTCTTCGAGGAAAAAGGACATTCACGCAAGCGTGTGCTCGGAGCTGACTATATAGTGAAAAGCCCCGGCATTCCTCCTACGGCTCCCCTCGTAGTAGAAGCCGCCGAGGCCGGCATCCCGATCCTTTCCGAAATTGAATTCGCCGGATGGTTTACGGATGCCAAGATGGTATGCATCACCGGCTCCAACGGCAAGACCACCACGACGATGCTGACCTATCACATACTGAGCAAAGCGGGCCTGAACGTAGGGCTTGCCGGCAACGTCGGCAAGAGCCTCGCGCTTCAGGTGGCGGAGGAGCCGCACGACGTCTACGTCATCGAGCTCTCCAGCTTCCAGCTCGAGAACATGTATGAGTTCAAGGCCAACATAGCGGTCATGCTCAACATCACTCCCGACCACATGGACCGCTACGACCACAAGATGGAAAACTATACACGTGCCAAATTCCGCATAGCACGCAATCAGGAGGCCGACGACTTCTTCGTCTACTGGCTGGGCGACCCCATAGTAACCGCCCAGGTAAAGGCTCTTCAGACCGAAGCTCGTCTCATGCCTTTCTCCGACACATACGAGCCGGACTCAGTGGCGTGGGAAGACGAAGAAGGAATCGTACATTTCGAGATTCCCGGAGAGACATGGGAGATTCCCCGCGACCGGATATCGCTGCAGGGACGCCATAACCTCTACAATTCTATGGCAGCCGGCATCTCGGCCAGCCTACTCTCTATAAAGAGCGACACCATCCGCAAGGCACTCGGAGACTTCGAGGCAGTAGAGCACCGTCTCGAATTCGTGCGCGAGCTTGACGGAGTGCGCTGGATCAATGACTCGAAGGCCACCAACGTCAACTCCACATGGTATGCCCTCGACAGCATGAGGACTCCGGTGGTCCTGATCCTCGGGGGCAAGGACAAGGGCAACGACTACAGCGAGATCCTTCCCCTCGTCAGGGAAAAGGTCAAGGCAATCGTATGCATGGGCAAGGACAACGCAAAGCTCCTCGACTTCTTCGGAAAGGAAGTGAAGGAGATACGCGACTGCCATTCTCTTGCAGAGGCTGTAAGGGCCTGCCGGGAACTGGCTTCAGATGGCGACACGGTGCTCCTTTCCCCCTGCTGCGCGAGCTTCGACCTCTTCAAGAGCTATGAAGACCGCGGACGCAGATTCAAAGACGCGGTGAATGAGTTGTAAACAATAAGTTTTAAGTTGTAAGTTTTAAGTTGAAAGTTTGGAAGAAGAATGGCAGATAACCAAGACGGAATCTACATCCGCGAATCGATAGGAGGAGTGCCGGTAGAGCCTGACAAGAGCCGGGGAAAAGGGAAAAAGACTCCCCGTAAGACCAGCGAGGCCGTTGCGGCGACGCTCAAGAGCGACCCCTACATCTGGGGCATCTACCTCATGCTCGTGCTCATATCCATCATCGAGCTCTATAGCGCTTCAGCCACTGAAGTGGTGGGCACAAACGTCTATGCTCCGCTGATACGCCACGGCATGTTTCTTGGCATCGGTTTCGTGCTGCTCTATCTCGTGCAGCGCACCCACTACGGCTACATCGCACGCTTCGCCGGTCTCATAGGCGTCCTCTCATGGCTGGCCCTCGCCTACTCTACCTTCATGGGCGTGGAGATCAACGGCGCGCAGCGAGCCTTCATGCTCGGCCCCTTCACCGTGCAGCCGCCGGAGATAGTGAAGCTTACGGTCATCATATGGCTTGCCGCCATCCTTGCCAAGAGCCAGCAACGACACGATGTCAAGACCTCTGGCATAGTGTACTCTGCCATAATAGTGGCGGCTTTCGGCGGTCTGCTCGCGCTCAACGGCCTGACCAACACTCTGCTCGTGATGGTAGTCAGCGTCTCTATGTTTCTTATATGCGGCATCCCGCTTAAGAAGATATGCATTGTCATCGGCGTCTACGCAGCACTCTTCGGTGTCTTCTATCTCTTCACGAAGGTGATCAACCGCTCTTCTGAATTCGACAAAGTCGGGCAGACGGAAGAGGTAGTGACGACAGGAGGAGGCGACCATTCGCTCGGCTCCAAGACGCAGGTCAACCGTATTGTCCGCTTCTTCCAAGGAGTGCATCCCGAAGACTCGCTGACCGACGAGAACCGCCAGGTGATCATGGCCAAGCTTGCGCAGGCGCGCGGCGGCATCGTAGGAAAGGGTCTCGGCAACTCCCGCGAAAGCGTCCGCCTGCCCCTCGCATTCTCTGACTATATCTACAGCATCGTCATTGAGGAAAGCGGCCTCATCGGCGGAATCTTCCTGATGATCCTCTATCTTCTCCTGCTTGCCAGAGCCGGCTATGTGGCCTACCATCTGAGCCGTGCGCTGCCCGCGTTCCTGATCCTCGGATGCGCGATCCTTATAGTATTCCAGGCCCTTGTCCACATGGCCATCGTCACAGGCCTCTTCCCAGTATCCGGACAGCCGCTGCCCCTCATATCCAAGGGAGGCACATCAGTGCTGGTCATGAGCGTGGCAATAGGCATCATGCTCTCCGTCTCACGCTACGCCACGCGGCAGAAAGAAGGAAAATCAGTACGCGACAACGCCGAGGCCCAGCACCTCGGAGAAGACTTGAACGCCATCAATGCATCCGCCGACAATTAACCATCCATACCCATGAAAAAAGACAGATACAGAATACTTATAAGCGGGGGTGGCACAGGGGGTCACATCTTCCCTGCACTCAGCATAGCCAACGCCCTCAAGGGGCGCCTGAATGCCGAAATACTCTTCGTAGGCGCGGAAGACCGTATGGAGATGGAGCGTGTCCCGGCGGCCGGATACGAGATAAAGGGACTCCCCGTAGCCGGATTCGACCGACGCCACCTGCTGAAGAACTTCGGAGTGCTGCTGAAGCTGCGGCGCTCCATAGCCTTGGCACGCAAGATAGTGGCCGACTTCAAACCCGACATTGCCATAGGAGTGGGCGGATACTGTTCAGGTCCTACCCTGAAGGCCGCACAAAGGGCCGGTGTCCCAACTCTGCTGCAGGAACAGAATTCTTATGCCGGAGTGACCAACAAACTGCTGGCTAAGAAAGCCGGGAAAATATGCGTGGCTTATCCCGGACTCGAAAGGTTTTTTCCGGCCGATAAGCTGGTGATGACCGGCAATCCTGTACGCAAGGATCTGCTCGCCAAGACTATATCTCCTGAGCAGGCTCGCGAGAGATTCGGGCTAAACCCGAAACTCCCGACGGTGCTCGTCGTAGGAGGAAGCCTCGGAGCATTGACACTCAACGAAAGCATGGAAGCCGGCATTCGCCGACTCTTCGATGAGGGAATACAGGTGATCTGGCAGACAGGCAAGAACTTCGGCGACCGTGGACAGGCTGCAGTAAAAAACCTCAACGGAATAGTGGTCACCAAATTCATCTCCGACATGGCGGCGGCATATGCGGCTGCCGACCTCGTGGTGTCGAGGGCCGGAGCCGGCTCCATCAGCGAGCTTGAGCTTCTCGGTAAACCCTGCATACTCGTGCCCAGTCCAAACGTAGCCGAAGACCATCAGACCAAAAACGCCCGCGCCCTCTCCGACAAGGGAGCAGCCCTGCTCGTCACCGACGCCGAGGCACGCCATGTCCTCGTCGACGAGATAATATCAGTCATACGCGATAAGGAGCGACTTCAGGCTATGAGCGAGGAAATCAAGAAACTCGCGCTCCCCGACTCCGACGAAAAGATAGTGGACGAAGTCATTAAGATAATTCATAATTCATAATTAATCATCATACAACATGATAAATCATGATACAACAGGCAACATCATGATATATCATGAACCGCAAAACGCAGAAATTATGAACATACCCTCCAACATATACTTCGTAGGGGCCGGCGGCATAGGCATGGCCAATCTCGTAAGGTATTTCCTTTCGAAAGGATGCCGCATAGCCGGCTACGACCGCACATCGACCAAGCTGACCGACGCCCTGCATGCGGAAGGGGCGGAAATCGTTTTCGACGATGATCCGGACCTTATACCCGAAGGAATGAACGACACTGAAGACACCCTTGTGGTCTACACCCCGGCTGTAGGCGACGACAACCGCATACTCAGCCGCTTCCGTGAACTCGGCTTCACGCCTGTGAAACGCTCCGAAGTGCTGGGCCTCATAACAGCAGACACCGACGGCATCTGCATCTCCGGATCACACGGCAAGACCACGACCTCGTCGATGACGGCATGGATCCTGGAGCAGACTCCGGGAGGATGCAACGCGTTCTTAGGAGGAATACTTCGCAATACAGGAAGCAACCTGATGCTCTCGCGCGGCAGCCTCTATTCGGTGATCGAGGCGGATGAATACGACCGTTCGTTCCATCGGCTTCATCCTTGGCTGGCGGTGGTCACCTCTACCGATCCGGACCATCTCGACATATATGGCGACGAAGCAGGATATCTCGAGGGATTCGCCCACTTCACATCGCTGATACGCCCCGGCGGATACCTCATCATGCACACAGGAATCAAGCTCATCCCGCGCATAGGTCCGGAAGTGAAGCTCGAGACATACAGCGGTCACAAGGGTGTGAGAGGCGACTGGTATGCCGACAATGTAAGATGGGGGAATGGTTCCCTGACCATCGACATCCACGGTCCGGAAACCGACATCCGTGATATCAGCATCGGAGTGCCGGTAGAGATAAACATCGACAATTCCGTGGCGGCAGCTGCAGCAGCCCGGCATGCAGGCGCCACACCGGATGAGATAAAGAAAGGCCTGGAGACATTCAAGGGAGCTGAACGCCGGTTCCAGATATGGCTCGACGGCGTGAATGAAAGCCGGACCGCCGTCATCGACGACTATGCCCACTCCCCCGCTGAAGTGAAAGCCTCGATAGAATCCGTCAGGAAGCTATATCCCGGCCGGGAGATCACCGTAATCTTCCAGCCACACCTTTACACCCGTACCCGTGATTTCGCCCCCGAATTCGCCGAATCTCTTTCGGAGGCAGACCGCGTGATCATGACTGAGATCTATCCGGCACGCGAGCTTCCCATAGCCGGAGTCGACTCCGAAATGGTGCTGAAAGACGTAAAAAGTAAAAATAAAATATTTTGCGAGCGAAAAAATTTGCTTAATTTGATAAAAAATAGTAATTTTGAAGTGCTTATGACTCTCGGCGCGGCAGACCTCAACGTCCTGCTGCCCGAAATCTGCCGTATCGTCATCGCAAATGACTGATATGTAAATCGTTATATATTGCCCCCTCACGCCGGGGGATAGAATGGGAAAAGAGATATGTGGAAGACGATCTTCAAAACTGTCTTATGCGTGGTGCTGCTGGGATATGTGGCACTCGCCTTCGCGTTCGTACATCAGGAGAACGCGCGGCGTCTCTGTCCGGGTATCGACCTTCGCATAGTGGGCAATACCATTCCAGACAGCGTACTGAGGCAGGGCGTCAATTCACAGCTTGCCAGATATGGCAAGAAACTGAAAGGGCAACCTCTGGGAAGCATCGACCTGAAGCAGCTGGAAGACTATCTCAGCGCCTTCTCCAACTTCGAGTCGGTGGAATGCTCCTTCAATCCCGACAGCCGACTGCGCATTACGGTCATACCCATAAAGGCCGAGGTACGTGTCTTCTCCGACAAGGGAAAGAGCTTCTACATCAACCGCTACGGCAAGCGAATAGATGCCGACGCCGAGTTCTATATCGATGTCCCTGTGCTCATAGCTCCGGAGAAATACGAAAGCTCAATCCCAGCCGCCCTCTCCCTGATAAGATATGCCGGAGCGGATCCGGAACTCAGTCCGCTCATCGCGGCCTTTAAGATTGATGGTCCCAACGACCTCATCATCATCCCGAGGCTGCAGGGGCACGTCATCAATTTCGGTGATTCCACACGTTTCGACGAGAAGAAAGCCGCCATCCTTACGGCCTACAGAAACGTAATGCCAACAAAGGGATGGAACACATACGATACCATCTCGGTCAAATTCAAGAACCAGATAGTGGCCTCACGCCGCAACAAGACCATAGCGACCCACGGCGCGCTTGAAGACGACGGAGAAGATCTTGAAGAAGCCACCCTGCCGGACGTGGCGAATATTAACACTCAGAACTCCGCTGAGGAAAACGGATAAAGAAGACAATGGCTACAGACAGATATATAGCAGCACTGGAAATAAGCAGTTCGAAAGTGATCGGCGCCGTCGGTGCCGTCGGAAAGAGCGGACAGCTGGAAATACTCGCGATAGAACAGCAGAAGAGCAGAGACTCCGTACGTTACGGTCAGATACAGAACGTAGAGGAGACCTCCAACCTGATAAATTTCGTACTGGAGCGTCTTGAGAGACGCCCGAACATCGCTCCGCGCGAGATCACGGGTGTTTATTTGGGACTCGCCGGACGTTCGCTGCGCAGCATAGCGAGGGAAGTCAGCATGAATCTGCCCGACGACTCATACATCACGGAAGGCGTCCTCGACAGCCTGAAAAGGCAAGCCATGGAGGCGGAGCTCGACAGCTCTCTTGAGATCGTAGACGCTGTGCCTCGCTTATTTACGGTAGGACGCAACGAGACGCATCGCCCCAAAGGCATGATGAGCAACCACATCTCAGCTATCTACGACCTTGTAGTCGCCCGCCCAGATCTCATCAACAAAATGAAGAAGGCCGTCAGCGACAAACTGGGACTCGACATAAAGGGAATAGTCGTAACCCCGCTCGCCACTGCTGACATCGTGCTCAGCGAGCATGAGAAGACTCTCGGATGCATGCTCGTCGACATAGGAGCCGAGACCACAAGCGTGACCATATACACACGCGGCAACCTCGTCTACTACGCTACACTCCCCTTCGGGGGACGCAACATAACGCTCGACCTGAAGGCCCTGAACGTAATCGAAGACAAGGCGGAGGAACTCAAAGTGACGTTCGGCTACGCAATCGCACCTTCAGTACCATCTCAGGAGACCATCAGCGGAATACCCCTCTCCAAGATCACCAACTATGTGGTGGCACGCTCTGAAGAGATCGTCACCAACATAGTGGAGCAGGTGAGATATGCCGGGCTGACTGAAAAAGACATTCCGGAAGGCATAGTGCTATGCGGAGGAGGAGCCCGACTCAACGGAATGGCCGACCTCATAGGCAAATTCTCAGGCCTGAAAGTGAGGATGGCATCATATCCCGGCTCAATAAAGATGAGCGACAGCAACAGCCAGGGCATAGAGAGCATTCAGGTATCGGCGATCATGTATGAGGGAATGAAGAAATCCTCCGACGACTGCCTACAGATACCCGCCGAGCCTCAGCCGGAAGAAAAGGTCGAGGAAAAGCCTCAGCCCGTACAACAACAGCCTCAGCCCTCTCACGACAGAGGAGGGAAAAGAGGAGGGGGATTCTTCAACCGTCTGGGCAACACTTTAGGACGAATCTTCACGCCCATCGGCGAAGAAGACGAAGGCGATGAACTCTCCTAAACCTTACACCTCACTACCTCAAACAAACTGAAAATGGAAGACTATCTCAAAGACATATCGAATCAATCCGAATTCATCGACGACGCTACGTCGGCCATCATAAAGGTGATCGGTGTAGGAGGCGGCGGAGACAACGCCGTCAACTACATGTATCGCCAGAACATACCGAACGTCAACTTCGTGGTGTGCAACACCGACGAGCAGGCGCTCAGGATGTCGCCCGTACCTGACCAGCTGATACTGGGCTGGGACGTCACCCATGGCCGAGGCGCCGGCAACGATCCCAGTACGGGCCGGATGTGCGCCGAATCATCGACTGAAGACATTCGCTCGCTTTTCGACGTCAACACCGAGATGGTGTTCATCACCGCCGGAATGGGCGGCGGCACCGGAACAGGCGCGGCTCCAGTAGTAGCCAAGATCGCGAAAGAGGAAAACAAACTGACCATAGGAATCGTGACGATTCCATTCATGTTTGAAGGAAAGAAGAAGATCATGAAGGCCATCGAGGGTGCCAGAGAGATGCAGAAGCATGTCGACGCACTCCTTGTCATCAACAACGAGAACCTCATAGAGATCTATCCCGACCTAAACTTCTTCAACGCATTCGAGAAAGCCGACGACACGCTCGCCAACGCCGCACGCTCCATCTCGGAGATCATAAGCGAGGAATGCTACATCAACGTCGACTTCGAAGACGTCAAGGCGACACTGCGCAACTCACGGACGGCTATCATAGCGACGGCATACGGCGACGGCGAACACCGCATCACGAGCGCCATACGCAACGCGCTCCACTCCCCGCTCATGAAGAAGCATGACGTCAACACATCGCAGAGACTACTGCTCAAATTCTCATGCAACCGCAACAGCGAAAACCCTATCACGGCTCAGGAGATGACCGAAATATATGCCTTCACATCGCAGCTGCCGGACTCAATCGACGTGAAATGGGGTATAGCCGACAATCCGGAACTCGGCGACAAACTCAAGGTCACCATCCTCGCATCCGGCTTCGACCTCACCCTTATTGAAGGACAGAAGAGTGATGACTCCAATAACGGGACGCGTGGAAAGGGCAACGAGACTGTCGTCATCTTCGGCAACGACAAGGCAAGCGTGGAAGAAAAAGGGAAGCAGCAACAGCAGATCGACGCCACAATCGCCGAAATCTACGGAGCCGACAAGCTTCAGGGTACCCTCCGCGATGCCAACAGGGCAAAATACGCGGTGCTCGACCCGTCGCAGTTCGACGATCATGACGCTGTGGCCCTCCTCGAGAGGATTCCTACTTTCGGACGCCATCCGGAGATTCTCGACGAGCTGAGGAGAACTTCCGAACGCCGTGAGCAACGCAGTGCCGCGCCGCAGAGACCCTCATCGCCGGTATCCGGAGCCACAACACCCGATCCCGACCGAGACAACCAAAACAATAATATCATAAATTTCTGATTACGAGATGAATTCTCAATCCACACAGACGCCTGAGAATCCAGCGAAATTCCAGATGGTGGCCAAGACCTTCCAGGGTCTTGAGGAAGTGCTCCGCGACGAGCTAATCGACCTCGGAGCCGAAAACGTCGAGGCTGGCAAACGCATGGTGCAGTTCGAGGGAGACCTCGCCATGATGTATAAGGCCAATATCTGCTGCCGCACCGCACTGAGAATACTTAAACCCATAGTGAAGTTCACGGCTTCTGACCCCGACGAGCTCTATGACGCGGTCCGCGAGATAGACTGGGAGAAATACATGACTCCCGACTCTACGTTCTCGATAGACTCCACTGTGTCGAGCACCGACTTCACTCACTCAAAATTCGTCACTTACCGCGTCAAGGACGGAATCGTAGACCATTTCAACGACATATGCGGACGCCGCCCGTCGATTAGGCTTCAGGGCGCCGACATCCAGCTTAACGTCCACATCTCCGAAAACAGGGTCACCATATCGCTCGACTCAAGCGGCGAACCTCTTTCGAAGCGTGGATACAAGGTGGAGAATACCGAAGCTCCCATCAATGAAGTGCTCGCCGCCGGCATAATCATGCTGAGCGGGTGGAAGGGCGACAGCGATTTCGCAGATCCGATGTGCGGATCTGGTACATTCCTCGTGGAGGCGGCTCTGATAGCAGCCAACATAAATCCGGGCATATACAGAGAGAAATTCGCCTTCGAGACATGGGAGGATTTCGATGCCGAACTTTTCGAGGAGATATACAACGACGACAGCGGCGAGCGTGAGTTCGCATATAAGATCTATGGCGGCGACATTGATGCCGAGGCAGTGAAGATAGCCCGACGCAACGTCAAGAGCGCCAAGGTAGAGAATATGGTCGAGATTTCTTGCAAAAGCATCGAGGATTGGACCGACAACGCTCCGGAGGGAACACTCGTGATGAATCCTCCCTACGGACAGCGCATCAATCCCACCAATATGACGGCGCAGGCACTCTACCGCACTATAGGCACATGCCTCAAAAGCAACTTCGAGGGTTGGAACGCATGGATTATCGGTCTGGAGGATGGATTCATGAAGGATATTGGTCTCAAGCCTTCCGTGAAGTATCCGCTTCTCAACGGAGGGCTGGAGTGTACGCTCAACGAATATGTGATGTTCGGCGGAGCATACAATGATTTCCGTGCCGAAGGGGGAGTGGTGAAGCACACTTCCGCACGCCAGGATGCCCCCAAGGTGCGCCGCATGACCGACAAGGAATGGGAAGACGATGCCAAGCGATACGATGGTAAAAGCCGGAAGAAGGATGCCGGAAAGGGCGACAGGCAGAAGCGACGCATCGATGACAAACCCAGGCGTCATACCGCCGACTATATGGACGACCGCTTCGACAGCGAAGACTTCACTCCACGCAGGTCAAACGATGACAGACCGCGCAGGTTTGACGGCGGTGGTGAGCGCAGGTCCCACGACGACAAGCCGCGCAGGTTTGACGGCGGTGGCGAGCGCAGGTCCCACGACGACAAGCCGCGCAGATTTGACGGCGGTGGCGAGCGCAGGTTCAACAGCGACAAGCCGCGTAGATTCGACAGCGGTAGCGAACGCAGGTTCAACAGCGACAAGCCGCGCAGATTCGACGGAGGTGGCGAACGCAGATTCAACGAAGGAAGCTACTCAAGCCGCCAGGAAGCACGTACCATCTCCGACAAGTGTCCGAAACTGACCAACTATACAGAACATAAGGCTCCCGGCAAGATGCGTTCGAGAAAGAATTTCCGCAACTCATTCAATCAGGACGACGACGAGTGATGCAATCCGCACATCCTGAACAGGAGACAGACAATTACTTCACGGCCGGACCGGGCTCGATGACAGTAGGAGCCGTGGCAGCGATCATAATGATCGCTGCCACAGCACTGCTAATGCCATCACTGAAGCCGGAGGCTGAACAGGGGCTATGCGTAGCTCTCTCCACCGACATGATACCTCATCTTCTCGGATGCGGCATCAATACCCTTCTGATCGCTTTCGCCATCATCCTCGCCTTCGTCTTCAATAAGAAGCATTCCTTCGTCAGGAGCACAGAGGCATTGCTGCCTACCACGATGGCTGTCATACTCGCGTCCAATCCCATCAATACATCCTATCTCGGCGCTCCGGTAGTGATGCTCATAGTCAATCTGGTCTGCCTCGACATAATGATGAAGAGCTATGCATCCGAAAACGCCACGACATCTATGTTCGCCGTCGCCACCTACCTCTCCGTAGGCTCCATGGTGCAGTATGCGTTTGTGCCGCTTATGGTTGTATACCCCATTATGGCCCTTATGGCCAAGACGCTGAGGATAAAGGAATGTGTAGCCTACGTCATGGGCCTCGTGGCTCCTTACTGGGTCGCCCTCGGATTCGGACTTTTATCGCTGTCCGACTTCAGAATGCCTCAGTTTCTTACGGTCTTTCCTGACGCCGAGGGCAGCTATATGCCGCTTGTCATGACATCACTCTGCACCCTCGCTCTTGTAGGGCTACTGATGATACTCAACAACGCCATGCTCATATATGCAGGCAATATGAGGGTGAGGACATTCAACAATATGATCAATCTCCTCGGATCCGCTTGTGGACTCTTCATGCTGATAGACTTCGACAATTTCGGAGCATACGCCTCGTCGCTCTGCTTCGCGGTGTCGGTGCAGATCTCCAATTTCTTCGCGATGAGGAGGATCCCGCAGAGTCCCGTATGGTTCTGGGGACTGCTGTCGCTCTTCATGGCTTTGTTCATCTTCATGCTCATCGAATCCCTGATAGCCTGATATATCCCTGAATGAAAATCATAGCTGACAAGAACATTCCCTTTCTTGAAGGGAGACTTCCGGAAGCGGAATTAATACAGCTTCCCGCTTCCGCAATCGACGCGCACGCTGTCAAGGACGCCGATGCGCTCATAGTCCGCACAAGGACTCATTGCGATGTCAATCTGCTGAAGGACTCGAAAGTAAGGCTGATAGCCACAGCCACCATAGGCACAGACCATATAGACATTCCATGGTGTGAAGACCACGGCATCACCGTACGCAATGCCCCCGGCTGCAACGCCCCCGGAGTCGCCTTATATGTATGGGCCAATTTGCTGCGCAATGGCTTTGACCCGGCCAAGCATACTCTTGGAGTGGTAGGCTGCGGCAATGTGGGAAGCATCGTGGCCGAATGGGGAGAGATTCTGGGAGCCCGGGTGCTGGTATGTGATCCTCCGAGAAAGGAGAGGGGTGAGCCAGATAGAGAATATCTGCCCCTTGAGGAAGTGCTTGCCAAAAGCGACGCCATCACCCTTCACACTCCGCTCACCCGCAAAGGAGAATATCCCACATTCCATCTTATCAATAAGGATTCCATAAGTCATCTCAGGCCTGGAGCTATATTCATCAATGCCGCGAGGGGAGAAGTGGCAGATACCGGAACCATTCTCAAGGCTATATCCGACGGAACCGTCAAGACAGCGATCATAGACACATGGGAAGGTGAGCCGCATATCGACCGCCGTCTGCTCAAGCTCGCCGATACAGCTACATGCCACATAGCCGGCTATAGCGTGGAGGGAAAGCAGCGCGCAACCCGGATGGCGCTTGAGGCTGTGGCAGAAGCTCTTGATACTCCTGTCGATGTCTCCGGACTGCAGGGTGCCTATACGGTGCCTTCCGGCCTTACCCCTGAAAGAATCATGGCAGCCTACGATCCAAAGGCAATGACCTCGGAGTTGAAATCGAATCCGGAGGCATTCGAATCGCTCCGCAATTCATATACGCTGCATAAAGAAATACTTTAGCTGCCTGAAGACACAAACCTCCTTTTTTACAAAAATTATTTTTAATATTTACAATCAATTATAAAAAATTTTTTGTAATTTTGCGGAATCATAAAAACGATATCAGGGTATTGTATTGACAATCATAAATAATTACAGGTAGACAAGTCGTAACACTCTTATATAAACAAAACTAAATCATTAACAACTAAAATTTTACTACATGAAGAAAATCTTTACCTTAATGGGAGGACTGCTTCTCGCATCCGCTCTTAACGTCAACGCAGGGGAATCTACAGCTACAAGGGCCGATGAGGAATCCGCTGTAAAAGTGGAGATCAAGAATGCCGATTCCTATACTACCAATCTTACCAAGGATGCCGACGGCAACTGGGTACTGGCAGACTTCCTCGAGTCAGGAGTGCCTTTCTCCTTCAAATTCGATAAGCCCGAAGCAGTAGGCGACAAATCTCCAATCACAATAACAAGCAACGTCAAGATAGACGGGGATAACTACTATCTTCTTGACAATGAAGAAAAACCAATCGCAGGTAAAATCTGCAATTACCAGAAGAAGGGTGGGGAAATAGCACTCTCAGATCCATATATCATCAATACACCCAGCTATTCATATGTGAAGAGCTTTGATGCGGAAAAAGACGGCTACGAGTATAAGGCTACCTTCACTGTAAAGGCAACCGATGAGAACTCAAAATCCTATACCCTCTATCTGTCGTTCGCTTTCAATGATGTCCAGAGCGGCGAGCAGCCGGATGACGTATTACCCGTCAACGTGGATATAAAGAACGCCGATCCCTACGCTACAAGCCTAACCAAGAATGCCGATGGCATATGGACTCTGGCAGATTTCCTCCAATCCGGAGTGCCTTTCTCATTCAAGTTCGATAAGCCGGAAGCTGTAGGCGACAAGGCCCCCATCACGATAACAAGCAACGTCAAAGTAGACGGGGATAACTACTATCTTCTTGACAATGAAGAAAAACCAATCGAAGGCAAAATCTGCAATTACCAGAAAAAGGGTGGGGAAATAGCGCTCTCAAATCCATCTATCATCAATACACCCAGCTACTCTTACGTGAAGAAATTCGATAAGGAAAAAGATGGATACGAGTACAAGGCTACCTTCACTGTGCAGGCAACCGATGAGAACTCCAAATCCTATACCCTCTATGTGTCGTTCACTTTCAATGACACCGATAACGGCGGCACTTCATCCGCCAATGTGGTAAGCGTAGAAAACGCACCCGTTGAATACTATAATCTCAACGGTCAGCGTGTGTCTGAGCCTTCCAACGGCATCTTCATCCGCAAGCAGGGCTCCAAGACAAGCAAGATAGCAATCAAATAATCCAACCGTCATTAAATAAAAAAATAAGCAATCCTTCCGGGTTGCTTATTTTTTTATGGTTTATTTAGTAGGGACACACGCCTCACGTATCCGGTAGATTCTTCATCCTAAACCTCATTAAAGGGCGAAATCATCGCCGAAGAGGTCTTCTGCGTTGTCGGATGAATCCGGCTCGGCAGCTATATCCATGTCCTCGTCAGCCGACACCACTTTGCTGTCACGGCCCGGAAGGAAGGGATTGCCCGCAGGTTTACGAGAATCGCGGTCGGCGTTCATCTTATCGACTATCTTGTCGGCGATTTCCTCAGCAAGCTCCTGATTCTCCTTAAGCACACGTTTCACAGCGTCGCGACCCTGTCCGAGCTTGCTGCCGTTGTAGCTAAACCAAGCGCCTGACTTCTGTATGATGCCGTGCTCCACGCCAAGATCGACGATCTCGCCTACACGTGAGATTCCTTCACCGAAGAGAAGCTCGAACTCTGCCTTCATGAAAGGAGGAGCCACCTTATTCTTAACCACCTTAACCTTGGCGGTACGGCCTACGGCCTGCTCACCGTCCTTGATGAAACCGCTTGCGCGGATCTCAAGACGCACTGAGCTGTAGAACTTAAGGGCGTTGCCGCCGGTAGTGGTCTCGGGATTACCGAACATAAGGCCTATCTTCTCGCGTATCTGATTGATGAATATGCAGCATGTACGGGTCTTGGCTATCGTACCGGTAAGCTTGCGCATTGCCTGGCTCATCAGGCGGGCGTGAAGGCCGACGTTCTTGTCTCCCATCTCGCCTTCGATCTCTGCTTTCGGTGTGAGAGCCGCCACTGAGTCTACCACCAGCACGTCGATCGCGCCTGAATTGATCAGCTGCTCGGCGATATCGAGTGCCTGCTCGCCGTTGTCCGGTTGCGCTATCCATAGATTGTTGACGTCTACTCCGAGCTTTTCAGCATAGAAGCGGTCGAACGCATGCTCCGCGTCTACTATAGCGCATATGCCACCCATCTTCTGGGCCTCGGCTATCACATGGATTGCGAGGGTGGTCTTACCTGATGATTCCGGACCATATATTTCGGTGATGCGGCCACGGGGCAGACCTCCTACACCGAGTGCGTAGTCGAGACCTATCGAACCGGTGGGGATAACTTCTACATCCTGCACCGCATCATCGCCGAGGCGCATGATGGTTCCGCTTCCGAAATCCTTTTCAAGATGCGCCATAGCCATGTCAAGAGCCTTGCGCTTCTCGTCCATATCGGCGATGCGTCCGCCGGTAGCTTTCTTTACAACTTTCTTTGCCATATCGTATTTAGTTTTTGAGTTTATGCGTATAAGGTTTTAAAGATTTAAGGGCTTGAAGATTCACGAGTCTTACAATACAGTAGTCATCTTTAATCTTTAGTATTTAATCTTTAATCTTTGATCACAGTGCAAAGGTAGCGGTTTTATGCCGACCCTCCAAAATTAAACTCTTAATAAATCTTAACAAAACGAGAGTGACTGCACAATATGTGCAGTCACTCTTCTAAATTTTTATTTAAAGTGTTATCCTGTCGTAAATTAAAAATATCTGATTATTTTCAGAAAAGCGATAGGATATCTTGGGTTATTTATCGTATAGCCGATTATGAATTATACATTATCCGACTGATGCACCCGGAACCACCTCTGCCGACGGGGAGATAACCGTCAGCTTTCCATCCGGATTGACAGCAGACATGATCATGCCCTGGCTCTCTATGCCCATCATCTTGCGTGGCTCGAAGTTAGCTACAAAGCAGACCTCTTTTCCCACAAGCACGGAGGGATCGGGGTAGCTCTCTGCGATACCGCTGAGGATGGTACGCTTCTCCATGCCGTCTTCGATGAGGAACTGCAGGAGCTTCTTCGATTTTTTCACCTTGGAGCATTCGAGTACCTTACCTACGCGGATATCGATTTTCTCAAAAGTCTCGAAGTCCACGTTAGGTTTCACTTCCGCAGGTTTCCAGGCGGCCAGGCGGTTCTTTTCCTTTGCATCCTTCAGTTTCTGCACCTGTGCCTCCACTACCGAATCCTCTATCTTCTCGAAGAGCAGCTCAGGCTGACCGATGTGCGCACCGGCAGGCACGAGATCAAAGCTTCCGAGCATATCCCAGGAAATTTTGTCTATATTGAGCATCTTTAGCAGTTTCTCCGCCATGAATGGAAGGAACGGCTCGAATGCTATGGCTAGGTTGGCGCATGTCTGGATGGCGAGATTGAGGATAGTGCCTGTGCGATCCATGTCTGTCTTAGACACTTTCCAGGGTTCTGTCTCCTGCAAATATTTGTTGCCTGCGCGTGCCATGTCCATGGCTACGCGGAGAGCTTCCCGGAAGTGGAAGGTGTCGAGAGCCTCGGTCATCTCGGCCTTGAGCTTTCCAATTTCTTCTATCAGCTGCGTATCGATGGTCTCAAGGGTCTTTACAGGGGGAACGGCACCGTCGAAATATTTATGGGTGAGCACCACGGCCCGGTTGATGAAGTTGCCGAGGATAGCCACAAGCTCATTGTTGTTGCGGGCCTGGAAATCCTTCCAGGTGAAGTTGTTGTCCTTGGTCTCCGGAGCATTGGCGGTGAGCACGTAGCGCAGCGTGTCCTGCTTGCCGGGAAGGTCCTCCAGATATTCATGCAGCCAGACTGCCCAGTTCTGTGAAGTCGATATCTTGTCGTCTTCAAGATTGAGGAATTCATTGGCCGGAACATTGTCGGGAAGATTATAGCTTCCATCGGCCATCAGCATCGAGGGGAATACTATGCAGTGGAATACAATGTTGTCCTTCCCTATGAAATGCAGCATACGTGTCTCCGGATCTTTCCACCAGCGCTCCCAATCGTCGCCAAGGGCCTCGATGGTATTGGAGATGTAGCCGATCGGAGCATCAAACCATACGTAGAGCACCTTTCCTTCGGCGCCCTCCACCGGAACCGGGATACCCCAGTCGAGGTCGCGGCTTACGGCGCGTGGCTGCAGCCCGAGGTCGAGCCAAGACTTGCACTGTCCATAGACATTGGGTTTCCACTCTTTATGCTCCTCGAGAATCCATTCGCGGAGCTTCGGCTCCCATTTGTCGAGCGGCAGAAACCAGTGGAAAGTCTCCTTAAGCACCGGTGTATTGCCTGTGATCGCCGATTTTGGGTTGATGAGGTCGGTGGCGTTGAGCGACGTTCCGCATTTCTCGCACTGGTCGCCGTAAGCCTTCTCGTTGCCGCAATGGGGGCATGTGCCCGTCACGTAGCGGTCGGCGAGGAACTGTCCTGCCTGCTCATCGTAGAGCTGCATGGAACTTTTCTCCACAAACTCTCCCTTGTCATAGAGACGGCGGAAGAAGTCGGAAGCTGTCTTGCGGTGGGTTTCCGAAGTGGTGCGTCCGTATACGTCGAAGGAAATACCCAGACCTTCAAACGAGTTCTTGATAATGTTGTGGTAGCGGTCTACTATATCCTGAGGTGTAACTCCCTCCTTTTTTGCCTTGATGGTGATGGGTACTCCGTGTTCGTCGCTGCCGCCTACGAAAAACACCTCTTCGCCTTTAAGGCGCAGATACCTGGCGTAGATGTCGGCCGGCACGTAGACACCTGCCAGATGCCCTATATGGACCGGGCCGTTGGCGTAGGGTAAGGCCGAGGTGATAAGCGTTCTTTTGAATTTCTTGTTCATTGCTTTATGCTGTTTTTTTTTGCTTTATGCTTTATGGATAGGCATACTTAAGATGCCAACAATGTCCGTTCTACATTGTCTAATATAGACAACGTAAAACGGACAATCTATAGTGTGTATCGCGGGATGCTACGTAAAACGTAAAACGCCCAACGTAAAACTTACTTCTGTTCGCTCTTGAGGATATCACGGATTTCAGTGAGGAGCTTCTCCTCTGCTGTGGGTTCCGGTGCGGGAGCGGGAGCCTCTTCCTCTTTCTTCTTGAATTTCATGATGACGCGCAGGGCTACGAAGATAGAAATGGCGATGATGAAGAAATCCACAATGTTCATGATGAACGTACCATAATTGATGGCTACTTCCTCCACAGCAGCAACTCCGTCGGCAGTGGCAGCCGAACCTTCGCGTATCACATATTTAAGGTTTCTGTAGCCGTCACCTCCGGTGCACAGTGTCACCACAGGCATGATGATGTCATTGACAAGCGAGGATACGATCTTGCCGAACGCACCGCCGATGATAACACCGACTGCCATATCGATCACGTTGCCCTTCATGGCGAATTCCTTGAAATCAGATAAAAACTTTCCCATTTTTTCTTCTTTGTTTTTTAGTTAATGTTTGTTCATAGTGGATAGCTCTGCGAGCCTTGATGCAAAATTAACAATAATTATCGTTATTTAGTTTAAAAAATCCGAAAATATAGATGATTAACGAAAATATTTTGTTATCTTTGCACTGTAAAACCGGCAACGAATTGTCCCAATCAGGAATTAGAGTCCGGAGAAAAGACTAAAATGTTGTTTTACAGGCGATAAATAAATTTAACCCAATAAAGTTAAACAATTAGGTAATATGACAAAGATTGGTATTAACGGTTTCGGCCGTATCGGTCGTTTCGTTTTCCGCGCTTCCACCAAGCGTGACGACATCGAGGTTGTTGCTATCAACGACCTTCTCCCCGTAGACTACATGGCATACATGCTTAAGTATGACACAATGCACGGTCGCTTCGACGGCACTGTAGACTACGATATGGACAAGAGCCTCCTCATCGTAAACGGCAAGCCTATCCGTGTGACTGCATGCAAGAACCCCGCTGAGATCGGCTGGGGCGAGGCTGGCGCTGAATACGTAGTTGAGTCTACAGGTCTCTTCCTCACAGAAGAGAAGGCTAAGGCTCACATCGAGGCTGGTGCAAAGTATGTCGTTATGTCAGCTCCTTCCAAGGACGCAACTCCGATGTTCGTAGTTGGTGTGAACGCTGATACATACGCTGGCCAGCAGTTCGTTTCCAACGCTTCCTGCACCACCAACTGTCTCGCTCCTATCGCTAAGGTGCTCAACGACAAGTTCGGTATCAAGGAAGGCCTTATGACTACCGTTCACTCCACTACAGCTACCCAGAAGACTGTAGACGGTCCCTCCATGAAGGACTGGCGCGGTGGCCGTGCTGCTTCCGGCAACATCATCCCCTCTTCTACAGGTGCTGCTAAGGCTGTGGGCAAAGTCATCCCCGAGCTCAACGGTAAGCTTACCGGTATCTCAATGCGTGTCCCCACTCTCGACGTTTCTGTAGTAGACCTTACCTGCAACCTCGAGAAGCCCGCTACTAAGGAGCAGATCTGCGCTGCCATGAAGGAAGCTGCTGAAGGCGAACTCAAGGGAGTACTCGGCTACACTGAAGACGCAGTGGTTAGCTCCGACTTCCTCGGCTGCCCCCTCACTTCTATCTTCGACGCTAACGCAGGTGTATACTTGACCGACAACTTCGTAAAGGTTATCTCCTGGTACGACAACGAGATCGGCTACTCCAACAAGGTGCTCGACCTCATCGCTGTTATGAAGAAGTACAACGGTTAATCCGTTTCCATCGCAATAAAAGAAGGCATCCTGCTGAAGGATGCCTTTTTCATTTCATACCGCCTTACACTCTATCCTGTCTCAGCCCGGAGAGTTGATATTGTGTAGAAACCAATAAAAGGAGAGATGAGTTTTTTACTCATCTCTCCTTTTATTTAAAATCTGCGTAGCCTAATTATGAATTATGCATTATGACTTGCTTTAGCTTGAACGTAGCTAATTATGCATTATTCGACCGGGTCTATAGCCCAGACAAGATACATGGCTCCCCAGGTGAAACCGGCGCCAAACGCCGTAAGCACTATCTTATCACCCTTATGAAGCTTGTGTTTGAACTCGTCAAGGCAGATGGGGATGGAAGCAGCGGACGTATTACCCCGCTTCTGGATATTGACCAGTATCTTCTCCTCAGGAAGCTTGATGCGCCCACCTATCGCCTCGATGATACGTAGGTTGGCCTGATGGGGCACAAACCAGTCGAGATTCTCTGCATTCAGTCCGTTGCGCTGCATCACTGTCAGCGACGAGCGGAGCATATCGAAGACTGCATGCTTGTAGACAGCGCGTCCTTCCTGATAGACGTAGTGCTCGCGGGCATCCACCGTCTCGTGAGAAGCCGGCTTCACACTTCCGCCGGCCTTCATGAGAAGGTGGGGGAGACCTGAACCGTCGACATGGATCTCAGCATCCATCACGCCGAGGGCAGGATCGTCGGAAGGCTCCACAAGCACTGCGCCTGCGCCGTCGCCGAAAAGCGGACAGGTCTGGCGGTCCTGATAGTCGGTCATGGAGCTCATCTTCTCCGCGCATACCACCACTATTCTCTTGTAGAGGCCCGACTGTATATAGGCGCGGGCATCCTGCATGCCTACAATGAAACCTGCGCATGCCGCCTGTATGTCGTAGGCATAGGCTTTCTTTAGGCCACATTCATGGGCTATGACGGAAGCCGTCGACGGAAATCTATAGTCAGGATTGGAAGTAGGGCAGATCAGAAGGTCGATGCTCAGGGGATCTATGTCATAATCGGCGAAAAGGCGATTGACCGCCTTTATGCCGAGCCAGCTCGAACCCTTGCCCTCCTCGCGGAGGATACGGCGTTCCTTGATACCGACACGGGTAGTGATCCATTCGTCGTTGGTATCCACCATCTGCGACAGCATCTCGTTGTCGAGGATGTCGTCGGGCACGTAAGAAGCTATACCTGTTATTACAGCTTGTGTCATTACATCACTGCTTTCTCGATCACGAGTTTTCCGCGATAGTAGCCACATTCACCACAGATGGTGTGCCATACATGCCATGCGCCACAGTTGGGGCAGATTGCAAGTGTCGGGATGAGCGCCATGTCGTGTGTACGGCGCTTCGCGGTGCGGGTGTGCGATTGTCTACGTTTAGGATGTGCCATTTTTATTCAAAATTTAGTGGACAGCCATTTCTCCCTTTCCTTCCGGAGAGGAATGATGACCGCCGTCGGTTATTGATTTTCTTTATTATATGTCTTCATCCTCCTCCTCGGGGGACTCGGATGAGTGTCTGCTCATTATTTCCTCCATCTCGGAGTTGCACTCTCCTTCCGGATGCACGTGCCTCAGCGGGATGCTCAGCAAAACGGTGTCGGCTATAAGCGGTGCCAGATCAAAGTCCTCTTCCTCCTCAGGAATGATGATGAGGTCGTCTTTCTCATCATATTCCTCTCCGTAGCGGACCGTGACGTCATAGTCGTCGTCCACATCGAGACGCATGGGATCAAGACAGCGGTCGCAGGGTATCTCTATCCAGCCCTGGCAGGTGATACCTATCTTATAGGCGCCATGCTTGACATCGATATCCACATATGCAGTGACATCGGCCTCTTTCACGTCGTCGTTGCCACGCGCCGCGAAGAAGCTTCCGTCCACCTTCATCTCATACTCATGATGGCCTTCGCCAAGAGCAGGAAGGGATACTATGAATTGCTTTAAATCACACATATCTTATAGTGCGTTCCTTTTGCGGTGCAAAATTAATCATTTTTCGCCGATTACACAAATCTTTTTCGCTTTTTCTCTTCTCTCCTCGCTATAAATCCCCTTTTCATCTATTCCTATCAAACGTGAAGGATATGCTCTGAGAGCCTATCCTTGCGGAAAAGCCTTGTTTTCAGCCTGTCGAAAACCTGTAGATAAGCGTCGAAAACTTGTAGAAAAGTGAGCAAAAAGTGTTGATAAACAGCCGAGGGCTTCTGTAGATAAAGGGATGGGATAAAGGAGTGGTTTACTTTTCAGCATGTTTTCGGCAATTCTCAAGGGGCTTTATGTGCAATTTTCACCGCTTTTTCTACACTATTTCGCCGGAAATTTATTAACTTTGCAGTTATCTACAGGGATGTCAAGAAAGTCGGCATGTCTCTGATTTATCAGTATGTTGAGGTTTGATAACCTGTAGATAAACGTATATAATTGTTCGATAACCGAGAATTGCAAGTTTTCAGTTAAAAAGTAATCGTCAGTTATCTACACCCTTTATTGTTGTTGTTGATTTTTTTATTTTAAATTATTTTTTAAAACATAGAAAAATAAAAAATGGAGTCGAAAACTTCCACCCCTGACGCTCTCCGCAACAAGCAGCTCGCCGACGAGATAGCGGCGCTTAAGAAAGAAAAGAACGCAGTGATAATGGCACATTATTATCAGCGCGACGAGATAAAGGAGATCGCCGACTTCATAGGCGACTCTCTGGCGCTGGCACGCAAGGCTGCCGAAACTGACGCCGATGTCATAGTGATGTGTGGCGTACACTTCATGGGTGAGACCGCTAAGATACTCTGTCCGGACCGCACCGTGCTGATTCCGGATCCCAAGGCCGGATGTTCGCTTGCCGATAGCTGCGACCCTGTGGAGTTTGAGAGATTCGTAAAGGAGCATCCGGACCATACCGTGATAAGTTACGTAAACACCTCGGCGGCAGTAAAAGCCCTTACCGATATAGTGGTCACTTCCGGCAATGCCCGCAAGATAGTGGATTCGCTTCCTGCAGAAGAAAAGATAATATTCGGTCCTGACCATAATCTCGGCGAATACATCAATTCCGTCACGGGCCGGAAGATGCTGCTCTGGAATGGCGCCTGCCATGTCCACGACCGTTTCTCGCTCGAAGGGATAGCCAATCTCAAGAAGGAACATCCCGGTGCGAAGGTGCTCGTGCATCCTGAATGTCGCCGTCCGCTCCAGATCATAGCCGACAAGGTGGGCAGCACGGCCGCGCTTCTCGACTTCGCCCGCAAGGACGATGCCAAGGAGTACATAGTGGTGACGGAAAGCGGCATCCTCTTCGACATGCAGCGCGAATGCCCCGAAAAGACATTCATTCCGGCTCCGGCCGAGGATGCGGAGTGCCAGTGCAATGAGTGCGACTACATGAAGATGATCACCCTCGAGAAACTCCGCGACTGCCTGCGCGATGGAAAACCGGAGATCCACGTCGACCCCGAAGTGGCCAAGAAAGCCCTTCGCCCCATCGAGCGGATGCTTTTTTTATCTTAATTATGAAAAAGAAAAATATCGCCGAGCTTACCAACTGCAGTGTCGAGGAATATCGCGAAGTGGAGAAACTCTACTTCGCTGTGCTCCTTGACAATGTACGCTCTATGCAGAACGTAGGGTCTATACTGCGCACTTCCGATGCCTTTCTTGTGAAAGAGGTAGTGATGGCCGGTATCACAGGCATTCCCCCGCATAAGGAAATAAGCAAGACCGCGCTTGGAGCTGAGGATTCCGTCAGCTGGCGTTATGTGGAGGATGCGGTGGAGGAATGTGCGCATATGAAGACCGACGGTTGGAATGTATGTGTGCTGGAGCAGGCGCACGGCAGCATAGACCTCATGGACTTCACTGCAGAGGAAGGAAAGAAATATCTGCTTGTAGTAGGAAATGAGGTGTCGGGAGTAGACCAGAGGATAGTGGACATGGCCGACATCATCCTTGAAATACCAATGCACGGTGTAAAGCACAGTCTCAACGTAGCCGTCAGCGCCGGCATGGCCATCTGGAAAATAGCTTCCGCTTTATCCTAAGAAATTTGAATCAGTAAACATACAAAATCGAGTCACCCATTTTCAGGAACAAAGTTAATCCCCTATCCAAAGGGGAAAAAACATCGTTAACGTCAAGAATGTTAAGAGAAACTCATCCTTGGACTCCGCAGGCTAAACTTTTTTGTTAATTTATTGGTTTTATTAGGGAATAGGCCGCTTACGAGCGGCTTTTTTTATTTGTTATGGAATCTAAAAACGAGTAACATTCTATATAGAACTTGTTCCCATCACTGCCAGAACTATAGTCCATTTTTATGTATCATAATCTTAAAAAGTCATCATGATTAAATCTTTTCCGATTTTTCTTCGTCTATCCATATAGACAATTTTGGAGAAAAGCTCCTTCAGTATCTGAATTTGTGTCAAGTCCCTTTAAATATCAACATATGTATACGTCTTTTTAAAAATTAAGTATTAATTTTGCATCAAAAATCAAAATCTAATAGACATGAAAAATAAGATTTTTTTTCTTTTGATAGTCTGCGGATGCCTGTCAATGTTCGGACAGACCGGCAATATAGCGAGCACCGGATGCAACTTATTGCCTGTACCACAATGGGAGGAAGGATATGCCACAATCACAGGAAAGACAATAAACTATGATCCGGAGAAGGATGATAACCATAATGCCCTGATCTATCCAAGAAGCTCTTTCGGACGTTATATTGATAAAAAGCATGGGACTGCACCGGTGGATTCAGCCGGAAATTATATACTTGGTGTAAAGCTGTATCAGACCCATCAGCCTTGCTTCATAGACATACCGGGTTACTACGGACTAATGTATATCTCTCCTGGTGATAGCGTGAGTATTACTGTAGATTTTGCCGGTCGATGGGCTAACGGTCATCAGGGAAACGAAGGTAGTGTGATGTTCGCAGGCGGAATGGACAGCGACCTAAATAATATGCTTGCCACTAATGCAGGACATAATGTCATCTGGAATTCTTTTGGTAACCGCGTAGGTTTCAACAAGGAATATTCCGACAATGTGGCCTTTGTCGATGCGGTGATGGCTCACCTTGCCGCGCAGTATGCCCATGTCGATACCCTTCCCTTTACCGACAGAATGAAACATTTGCTGAGACTTAATATCGATTGCGATGCAGCAGAAGCTCAACTGATGGCTCCAATTTATCAGATAGTAAAGCCTGACACAGCCTACTATTCCTTTATACGAGATCTCAGTGTGGATAATCAGATGCTGAGATGGGCCTCTGATTATGATGGCGTAATCTCGTAT
>JAIDSM010000129.1 GCA_029061225.1 Muribaculaceae bacterium | reverse complement strand
AATATCCTTCTCATCCTGTGAAAGCTCCATGTACGGTTGGTGGATAGGGAATCCAATGGAAGGAGCAAGCTTTACAAGCCAGTTTTTCCACTCACTCATTTTGTCGCCCCTAAAACATACTATAGCGTCCTGAAAGACAGAAAGAGTCTTGTCCGGCACCACAAGATCCTCGCTTATACCGAGCACCTTCCCGAATCCTTCGCATGTAGGGCAAGCTCCATATGGATTATTGAAATTAAACATAAGGTCAGACGGTTCGCGAAATTCTATGCCATCTGCAGAGAACTGGCGTGAATACTCCCGCTCCTTAACTCCGTCTTCACCCCAAATCTTGACTATACATCTGTCGTGTCCTTCGAAATAGGCAGTTTCCAAAGAGTCCGTAAGACGAGAGACCTCGTCTTTTTCTCCGCTCACAGAGAGTCGGTCGATCAGAAGCCGGTATCCCTTGATATCCTGCTCTCCTATAGAGCCGTCCTTAATCCTTTCGGCAACTTCTGAAATATCCTCAAATCTTCCGTCCTTTTCAAGTCGTGAGTAGCCTTCTTTGCGGTAGATCTCGAGTTGCGCAAGAATATCGCGCCCTTCAGGGACGTTGATGTCGATAAGCACTGCAAGACGCGTTCCTTCCGGCAGGGAGAGAATACGTCCGACTATTTCCTCGATAGTCTCTCTTTTCACTTCTTCTCCGGTCACGGGTGAATACGTATGGCCGGCTCGAGCGAAAAGCATGCGCATGTAGTCGTATATTTCAGTTGATGTGCCTACCGTACTTCTTGGATTTCGAGTATTCACCTTTTGCTCTATCGCAATTGCCGGAGGCAATCCCTTGATGTAATCGCATTCCGGTTTGGCCATTCGTCCGAGAAACTGTCGGGCATATGCCGACAAGCTTTCTACATAACGGCGCTGGCCTTCGGCATATAGAGTGTCGAAAGCCAGTGATGACTTGCCGCTTCCGCTGACTCCGGTCATCACTATGAATTCATTTACGGGAAGGCTTAGATCTACATTCTTTAGGTTGTTGACCCTTGCGCCTTTTATTTCAATATGTCGTTTGCTCATACTTCGATTAATTCATAAAGCATAATTTAAGTCTTAAGCTTTTAATCTTAAGCCTTAAGATGTCGCACATGTGAGTCGTGCTTGCGTTCAGGAATAGCAAATACCGCGCCAACCAAGCGCGGTATTCGTTGTTTTTATGAATTTTAAGACTTAGTCTTCCGAATCTTCGTCGTCATCGTCATCCTCCCAGTCAAGGAAATAAGTATCGGCGTAGTAGTCTTCCTTGAAGCGCGACATCTCCCGACTGTCTCTTTTAGTCGGGCGTCCGAGACCTTTGCGGCGGTCAACGAATCCGGATATCTTTGTCATCTCAAGAAGGTCGTACTGACTCTGCGGTGTGATGTTTTCCAGATAGTCCGGCACGAGTTTAGCCCCAAGTCTATTCTGGGTAGTGGCCTTTACGCGGAAAGTATAGGTGATTGGAGGTTTCCTCACCTCAATCACATCACCCTCCTTAATAGCCCTCGAGGGTTTCACAGGGGCTCCCCCCATCGTCACCCTTCCTTTCTTACAGGCATCGGTGGCTATCGTTCGGGTCTTGAACACCCGCATTGCCCAGAGCCACTTATCTATTCTTACCTCCATATTATAAGTATTGACTCTTAAGATTTTGATTTAATCTTCAATGGGTGAGCTTTTCTTAAGAAGCATCACCTGCTGGCCGCTGCTTCCGATAAACTCAATCTCGTCGGCACTTACCTTTTTAGCCGTCACGGCTTCCTCCAATGCCACCATCATACGGGTTTCCCATCCGGAATCCGGACACGCCATTCTCGTCATGCCGATCTTGGAGAATGAAATCGAATTGGCAGCATCCATATCAGTCTCAAGCTCTCCGTTGATAATGTTGCAACCGGTATTTCCGTGCATTTTCTTTTCATCTACATCGAGAGCGATCTTCATCCCTTCTACGTTTACAGCCTCTCCGTCAATGCTCTTTACAGCCCATGTGCCGTCAAGGAAATGGAAGTCTCTATGCATAAGCTCCATGACAATCTTTCCTCCGGCATCGTAAAATCGAAGCAGGGTCTCATCCTCGCTTCCGTTCTCCATCGAATATCTTACGGTCAGGCCAAGGGCCTCTCCTATCTCCGCATCGGTGATATTGTTTTGTCCGCACATCATCATCGTGGTGGCGAGATTGCCGAATGTCAAGCTCTTCTCCTTGCTGTCGGATGTATATTGACCGTTAATGATATTGCAACCGTTGTTGCCGTATATACGGTTCTCTTCCGGTACGAACTTTATGAAGGGGGCAGTCTCGCCTACGGCCTTCTTTCCAAGCACGGTCTCTATAGCCCAGTCGCCGGTAAGAACACCCTGGCTCTTCTGCTGGATTTTTCCATCCACCTTCGCCATGGCTTTCTCGGCCTCGGCCTTTGCGGCCTTCTCAACCTTCACAGCCTCGGCCTTTGCTTCTTTAGTGACCTTGGCGGCCTCACCCTTTTCTGTTTCCACCCATCCTTGAAGTCCCTTGCCGCTGCCTTCTCGGCTTGATGAAGGTTTAAAGACTGAGCAGCCTGTTGCGCCCAATGTCAGGACAAGACCTAATGCCGCTATCATTACATTGTTATTTCTTTTCTTCATTGTTGTCTTCTTTTAGAGGCATTTTTGCGAAACAAGATTCCTTATTTCGCGAAAATGCAAAATTAATAAAAATTTTCCAATTATCCAACATGCACGTTGTAAGGCTCTGCTTAAACTTCTGTCTTTAATCTCCCCAATGCTTTCGGAGCGGGAATTTCACGGGCCGCATCAGCAGACGCAGAGACGTCGAATACGTACAGTAATTCCATATCCAGTTGAGCAGGACGGTGGCCTTTGTCCTCACGCCAAGGATGCTGATGAGATGGATTGCCATCCAGAGCAGCCATGCGAAGCGACCCGAGAACGTCATCTTGCCAACCTGCGCTATTGCCTTGTTGCGTCCTACTGTAGCCATCGTTCCCTTATCGTTATATTTAAAGGCCCTTCTCATCTCCCCTCTGTTGAGGTTGGCGGCAAGATTCTTCGCCTGCTGTATAGCAGGCTGGGCAAGTTGTGGATGGCCATTAGGATACTCCTCGGTCTGCATAAGGGCGATGTCTCCAAGAGCGAATACCTCTTCTGCACCTTTCACTCGGTTGTACTCATCCACTATTATGCGGCCCCCTCTTCCCAGAAGTTCCTTAGGCAGACCGGGCATAGGCTCTCCTTTCACTCCGGCAGTCCAGATAAGCGTCTCCCAATACTCCTTGTGGCCGTCGGCGAATGACACCATCTTGTCATCATATCCTTTCATGACTGTATTGAGACGTATGTCGACGAGCAGCTGAGTAAGGTAAACATATGCCTTCTGACTCAGTTTTGCATCAAAAGCCGACAGAAGACGGTCAGCACCCTCCACAAGAGTGATGGTCATGTCTTCAGGGTCCAGTTCCGGATATTCCCTCGGCAGAACATCTCGCTTCATCTCTCCGAGGGCACCTGCTATTTCGACACCTGCAGGTCCGCCTCCGATCACGAGAAAACTCAGCAACTGCTTCCTTCGCTCAGGGTCCTTCTCCATGCAGCCTCTCTCAAGACGGTCGAGAATCTCGTCGCGGGTATGGCTTGCCTCTCCCGAGGTCTTGATTCCGAACACCTTCTCGTCAAGACCCTCCATACCAAAATAATTATTGGTGGAGCCTGCGGCTATCACCAGCTTGTCGTATGTCAGAGTCTCATAACTTGTGGTGACGGTTTTAGCCGTTATATCTATGTTTTTGACGTGTCCCATATGATATGCCACGTCTCCTTTGGTCTTTTTGAACTCCCTTCGGAAAGGGAAAGAAATACTCGGCACGTCAAGTGCCGATGATGCGATCTGATAGAATAGCGGAGGAAAGGAATGATAGTTGTTCCGGTCTATCACTTTTATCGTGAATTTCTTCCTGTCTAATCGTTTGGCCAGATTCATACCGGCGAATCCACCCCCTATTATCACTACTGTCTGTTTTTCCATAATATTAAGAATACAATTTATAATGCAACCTGTTTTAACATATGATTCATGCTGTGATGATTCATTAGCACGATTCAAAAAGCTTATTTCATAGTACCGTATAATAGTTAAAGATAACTATCATACTATAAATACAACATCATAGGAGCATATGAGGTTTGCAGAATTCAAAAAAACTTGTTAACTTTGCCGTATGAAACGTTTGGGCAAATACTTTCTACCACTTATATGCCTCGCTTTCCCGGCGCACGGGTTAGCACAGATCAATGCCGAGCAAGTCATCACCATCGGAAGGAATGTGCTTTCGATGGACGACTATATGCTCGCTATCCAGTATTTCAATCAGGCGATCAAGGCTAAGCCATATCTTCCCGAGCCATACTTCTACAGGGGACTTGCCAAGATGAGCCTCGATGATTTTAAAGGAGCGGAGATTGACTGTACGGAGGCCCTGAAACGCAATAAGTTCAAGACCGAGGCCTATAAGCTGAGAGGATTCGCCCGCCAGCAGATGGGGCTCGACTCGCTGGCTGTAGAGGACTATAACGAAGGACTTAAACATGACCCCACCGACCGCTATTTCCTTTTTTATAAGGGAGTGGCGCTTTCATCTATGAAAAAGAACGATGAGGCCCTCCAGACCTTTGATCATTTGCTGAGGCTTTATCCCAAATTCGAGGAAGGTTTTGCCGCTCGTGCATCTCTTAATCTTCAGCGGGAAGACACCGTGGCGGCGTTGGATGATGTGGAGAAGTCCCTCAAACTTAACCGGGCACTTATCAATCCGTATCTTATACGGGCTGACATAGAAAGCAACAGAGGGAACTGGGATGCTGCCCTCGCTGATATGGACGAGGCTGTAAAGCTTTATCCAGATCAACCCGGATTCTATATCAACCGCGCCTATGTTAGATATAACTCCGACAACTACATCGGTGCCATGTCTGACTATAACTTCGCCCTTCAGCTTGATCCCGACAATATGGCGGCTCTATTCAACAGGGCTCTTCTGCGCTTCGAGGTCAAGGACCTGATAAACGCAAAGAAGGATTTCACTTCGGTGCTCGCCCTCAATCCGCAGAATTTCCATGCCCTCTATAATCGCGGTCTCGTGGAGCTTGAGTCCGGTGAATACAAGGAGGCGTTAGCCGATTTCAAGAGTATTGCGCGGAAGTATCCTAATTTCTATCCGGTCTACTACGCGATAGCGGAGGCTGAGCGAAATCTCGGCAATCTCAGAGCCGTCGCTTCCAACATAAACCATGCCGAAGGACTCGTAAGAAAGTATGTCGCAAATCCGGAAGCCAATCCGCTCGACAGGCCTACAATAGCCGCCGGAACTCCACGCAATGCCAACAGCAATCCCGACACCGAGGAAGACGAAATCGAGGTGATGAACCGTTTCAACCAGCTTGTCACTACTCAGGATATACCGCAGACTCAGCTGTCATACAATGAAAGGATAAAAGGGCGCGTACAGGATCGTAACGTACTCGCCGAGCCGGAGCCTATGTTCACTGTCTCATTCAATCCCTCTCCTAAGTCGCTTGGAGGAGTGAATAATTATTTCCGGGCGCTGGATGCTTTCAACCATGGAAGGTATATAACCCAGACACTGCATCTCTCGCCATTGCAGTCAGGACTTTCCGACGAGGAATACGCGGCCCTTTTCAAGACTGCTGAGAATTATACCTCTGTCATAGCGGCGAGCGGAAACAAGGTAAGGCCGGCAGATCTGCTTGCCCGCGGCGTGGCGTATTCGATGCTCAAGAATTACGGGGCCGCCATCGATGATTTCGATAGGATACTGACTTCCAATCCCGAATTCACCATCGCATATCTTTCAAGAGGCGTAGCCCGTTATGAGCAGGCGCGGACACTTGAAGACCAGAGACTGGCGATGCACGGAATAGCCTTGGCCGCAGCTGATTTCGATGAAGCGACAAGACTTGATCCCAGGCTGATACACGCATGGTATAATAAAGGATACATATTGTATACGCAACGCGACTATTCACAGGCTGCGGAATGCTTCACTAAGGCTATTGAGCTTGATCCTGAATTCGGAGCCGCCTACTACAACAGAGGTCTATGCGCTCTCTCCGCAGGCAGGAAAAACGAAGCTTTCGCCGATCTGTCGCGGGCCGGAGAACTTGGTGTGCTTCCGAGCTATAACATCCTCAAGAGGATGAAATGAAGATATGAATTTGAGAATCGCTGATTTCCGAGTCATAGACGCTTTATGATGCGAGCCGGATTGCCGGCGGCTACGACATTAGACGGAATGTCTTTGGTTACGGTAGATCCGGCACCGATCACTACGTTGTCGCCGATCGTCACACCGGGACAGATGGTCACGCTTCCTCCTATCCATACATTGTTTCCTATGGTCACGGCTTCCGCCCATTCAAGAGCCTTGTTGCGGTTTTCCGAATCGAGAGGATGACATGCTGTATAGATGCTTACGTTGGGCCCTATGAAGCAGAAGTCGCCTATCCTTACCTCTGCCTCATCAAGAATCGTAAGGTTGAAATTAGCGAAGAAATTTTCCCCGATGTGAATATTCTCGCCATAGTCGCAGCGAAAAGGCTGGTTGAAATGAAATGATTCGCCGTGACTGCCCAAGAGATTGTGCAGGATCCGCTTCAGCTCATCTGAACGTGAAGGTCTCATTGAATTGAATTCCCATAGCATTTCGCGGGTCTTTTCAAGTTTCTTGATCAATTCCGGATGAGTGGCGTCATAGACTTCTCCTGAGGTCATCTTCCTCCATATTTCTTCTTTAGATTCCATAACTGTCATTGTAGATGTTATTGTGAGTATTAGGCAGTCTCTCTGCCCCCTTGTTGCTGTTGAGAGCATGAGACGCTTCAATATATTAACAAATATATCTCGCTGTCAGGGCAGTGATACGAGGATTGACGCATAAAAGAACTCCGGCAATGAACAATGCTCCATTTGCAAATGTTAAAAATCTATATTTAACTTTAACATTACCTTAAATCCATATGTCTACTCAGCAGACCCAGTATTTCTGGAATATCGACCGCATAATGAAGCTCATAATCGGGCTTGCCATAGCAGCCGTTCTTATCTGGCTTATTCGCTATCTTAGCGATGTGCTGCTCCCCTTCTTCGCCGCATGCTTCATCGCCTACATGCTCCAGCCCCTCGTAGAGCTTAACCGGAAACTTATCCATGAGAAAGGACGTGCCATATCTTCCATACTCACGGTAGTAGAGGTTCTTGCAGTGATTGTGGGTATCACCTGGCTGTTCCTTCCAAACGTGATTAAGGAACTTGACGTAATGAACGGCATAATTCATGACGTCACATCCGGAAAGCACCCTATACCTAAAGAATACAGCGATATCATACATTGGGTAGAGAGCAATCTGCGTCCTGCTGAGATAAAGTCGCAGCTTGCCGAACTCCATCTCGGTTCTCTCATAAGCAAGGGCACATCCTTGCTTAGCGAGTCTATCAGCGTAATTGTCGGAGTGCTCGGCTGGGCACTGACCTTGATTTATGTAATGTTTATCCTGATCGACTATCCTCAGATATCAAGAGGCTTCAAGCTTATCATTCCGCATAAATACAGGGCTCGCGCCATGGTAGTGGTTCGCGAGGTGCAGACAAGCATGAACCATTATTTCCGTGGTCAGGGTCTTGTGGCGATATGCGCCATGATATTCTACTGCATAGGATTTTCAATTGTGGGCCTTCCTCTTGGAATTCCGATGGGTATACTTGTGGGCATCCTTTACATGATACCCTATTTCCAGTATGTGACCTTGATTCCGGTAGCAATCATATGCGCGATTTTCTCTCTGAATGGAGACGCAAGCTTCATGAGTCTCTTCGGCAGCTGCCTGCTCGTCTATCTTATAAGCCAGAGCATATGCGACTATATTCTGACTCCGCATATCATGGGCAAGGAAATGGGGATGAACGCAGCCGTCATACTTCTGTCGCTATCCATTTGGGGAAGCCTTCTCGGCATCATCGGCATGATCATCGCTCTCCCCGTATCCTCGCTCATAATGGCTTACTACGAACGTTATATATCTTATCCGCGTAAGAAAGCCTCAGCTCAAACCGACAATTCACCGACCGAGCCTTCAGACTTGTGAATGCTTTTAAAGGAATCCAGCGCGGTGGCTCACTGGTGGTTGAGGTCAAGATCCATAAGTTGTTTAAGATACCTTTCCGAACGTGAATGATTGCCCAGTCCATATTCACCTAAGGCGAGCATATAGAGGCAATGACGCAGATTGTCTTCATTAAGGTCTCCGTCCCAGATAAGGAGGTCGGGCAGTGACACGGCGAAATAGTCCATCTTGACATCGTCATGATAATGCTGCTTTCCGTAGTTGACGAGTCTGTTGAAATAAGCCCTTGCCTTACTCTCGTAGCCGAGTGCTCTGAAGGCCATTCCTGCATAGAAGATCTTATCGGGCTTGGAGTCGTTGTAATACATGGCTGCTGCTGGCTCCGTCGGACCCTCTGTTGCCTTCATGAAACATTCCTTCGCTTTTTCCTGGTCGCCTAAAGCCTGATGGCATAGGCCCATAAGATAGTGGAAGTCGTTTTCCTGCGCCCCATACAGTTTCCCTTCGCCGAGGTGGTAAGGGTATTCAAGACATTCCTCAAGCAGGCAGACCGCATCCTTGTAGCGACATTCACTGATCGCTTTCTTGGCGAGCTCAACGCGGGCTATCTGATATTGAGCGGGCACCTTCCCTTCTCCCCCTTCCCAGGGATGGAACACATGAGAGTCCAGAAGTGTCTTGGCATCCTCATGCCTTCCGGTCTGATTAAGGAGAGTTATGCGTTCGAGCACGAGGTCGTCGCGGCTGGCTGTTAGATACTCAAACCTTTCAAGAAGTCGGAGTCTGTCCTCATGCGGATAACGAAGGCGTTTATACAGTTGGTCGAGTTCCATAAGGACACGACTGTCAGTTACGTCAAGCTCAAAAGCTTTCTCCATATATTCCACTGCCTTTACGCTGTCTTTCTTCTTGTTGAAGTAAGCGAGAGCGAGATTACGCCAGACGGTAGGTAATTTCGGATTAAGTTCAAGAGCCTTCTCCCAGTTCTCGATTGCCGGTTCATACTGACGCTTGTCATAGTATATGTTGCCGAGGAGATATCGTGCGTTGGCATCCTCAGGATTTGATTCCAAGGCAGCTTTCAAAGCGACAACGGCGAAAAGCGAATTGGGGAAGCAGCGCGACACATCGGCGGCTCCAGCCTCTTTCAGCACCTCCCGGGCATTCTCTATGTCATCTTTGCGTAGCAGGCAGAGTGCCTTGAAGTAAAGACCCATTAGACTCATCGCTCCCCTTTCGGAGGCATGAGACAAGACGGTCAGGGCTGCGTCATAGTCTCCGCCGTCAATGAATTCCACGGCAAGTTCTTCGTAATTATGTTCCTCATCCCTCATCTGCCCGATCAGTGCCTTTCTGTCACTCTCGTCTCCTGTTGCATGCCATCTTACAAACATACATCCGAAATTGAACGGATCTATGGCGATGGAGTCATCACATAAGGCAACTGCCTCATCTTTCCTGCCGGCCTTAAGCAGGAGAGATGCCCTGAGTGTGCGGGCACGATGGTTGTGATAATTACGGCATAGGCACCGTTCCGTCTCATAAAGCGCGTCATCTTCTCGCCCTTGCATGGCTGATATCCTTGCGCATGCAAGATAGCCGGCATCCTGCCACGCGCCGTTCCACGTTGATTTATAGAATTTCGAATATGCCTCCTCGAACCGGCCTTGATATTTAAGGGCTACTCCGAGATTGTAGACCGGTTCGCCGTCGTATGGATTCGGATTCCGCCGCGACAGTGTCTTGACGGCCTTTTCAAGATACTTCTCGGCGAGTTCAAACCGCCCCTTCCTGATATACCATAGGCCGAGGGCGTTGTTCGCGCGGTAATCGTCTGGGTCGCGCCGCAAAGCCTCCTCATAGTAATCCACCGGTGAGAATGTGGCGTGTCTGTACTGTTCAAGATGGAGGCCGGTCAGGTAAAGCTGTTCATTGGTCTTTATGTCTACTGGGCGCCGGGCAGCTTCGGCCGCATCCGGAATCGGCCTTATCTCATCCGGCTCCGTCTTCCATTCCAGTCGACCGCATCTACCCCATGAGACAACGACTGAATATTCGCCTGTTTCGGATCCCTGAAGGTCTATCTCCTTTGAGTAGATCTCCTCAGGCGAAAGAACTCTTGTCTCTTCGAGCAGTACGTTGCCGTCACTGTCTTTCACCAGAATTTTAAAAGTATCCTTTCTTGTGGCAAAGAGTTTCAGTTCGGCGAGTTTCCCGGCGGATTTTATCTCGAAATTGAGGAGAAGATCCCTGCATGCGCTCTTCACCATCCCGAGCTCACGATAAGGCAGGAAGTATTGTGTGAACTCCTTTTCCTCAAAAGGCATGAGCCAGGAGAAATCGGGCTGGTTTTCCGTATAGACACCGGCCATGAGCTCTATGTAGGGTCCGTCTTCATCGGTCAGGTTCCGGTCCCAGGCCCTTCCGAAATCGCCGTTTCCCCATGTCCACTGCTTCTTGCCCGGACTGACATGATGGTTCGCCACGTGGAGCATGCCGGCTTCAGTGTCGCACTCATATCCCCCTTCGAAGTCATACTTTGAATTTACTCCCATGTAGCTCGTAGGGACGAATATGTTTTTATAGTTGGCTATATCGACGCCCGCCGAATAATCCATCTTGTAGTACGTGCCCGTCGCTATAGGGAAAGAGGAGACGGCTCTCTTCCCGTGGTCGAAGACCGCATTTATGTCGGGAGGGAACACCGAGCGGTAATGCTCGTTGACCGCTACTGCGGGATTGGCCCACCAGAGGAATGTCTGCGGTATATCTGTAGGATTATATAATATTCCCTCGATCTCAAGGCGGGCGCATCCAGGCCTGAGAGTGAAACCCGCCATTCCTTTCTGATGTGTCATCCTCTCGGTCTCACCTACCCATACCGTAACAGACCCGTCTGCATTCTCCTCGATGCTGCAGTCTACCGGCATATATGTGGATGGACGATGATGCTGAGGCCAGTTGAACTCTATTCCGCCGGATATCCATGGTCCGGCGAGTCCTACAAGAGCCGGCTTGATCACATGATTGTAATAGACGAAATGACGCTTCTTTATCTTATCGTAGGCCATCTGGATGCGTCCTCCAAGTTCGGGAAGCACCATGACCTTGATGTATTCGTTTTCAATGAAGACTGCGTTCCATTCATGGTCGGTCTTCACGTTGGAGATGGATTCGATCACGGGATAAGGATATACAGAGCCCGATGATCCTTGATACACTCTATTTTCAAGAAAGATAGGATTTTTTTCCGGTTCTCCCACTTCATAGGTAGGTATCACAACCTTTTCCTTCCAAGCCTTTACCATATTGAGTTTTAAGTTTTTTAGCTTTCAGTTATAAGTTAACAGCTATCAGATTTCTGCTTTCAGCAGTCAGTCTTTATATTTTTTATTCTTTTACTAATTCCTTCTCAATCTCTTCGAGCGTCTTGCCCTTCGTCTCCGTCAGGCTCTTTCTGAAATAGAGGAATCCGGCGAGGCAGATTCCGGAATATAGCCAGAATGTGCCGTAGCTTCCAAGCGACGCGTTCAGCATAGGGAATGAATACGTCAGAGTGAAGCATCCGGTCCATAGGGCGAAAGTGCAGACAGCCATCGCCGTTCCCCTGAATTTATTCGGGAAGATTTCTGCAAGAAGCACCCAGGTGACAGGACCGAGAGTCATGGCGTAGCATGCGATCGCCAGCATCACAAGGATTACCATCAGAACTCCGGATACCGACAGATAATAGCATGTGCCGAGTATCAGATATATGGCGAAGAGGCCTCCGGCACCTAAAAGCATCAGTTTCTTTCGGCCGATTCTGTCTACGGTGTATAGAGCCACAAAAGTGAAGACTACGTTTGTGACACCGGTCAGGACAATATTGAAAAGCATCTCGCCAAGGTCATAACCTGCATTGGCGAAAATCTCCTGCGCGTAATTGAAGATCACGTTGGTGCCACACCACTGCTGGAAGACTGCGATTACAATTCCCAAGACGATAAGTGAAAGATACGGCTTCCGGAAAAGGCTCAGGAAACTTCCTCTTTCCTGCGAATCTTTGTCGGCCTCCATGATTGCTTTTATCTCCGCTTCGGCATACTCCTCTCCTCCGATATGTCGGAATACAGCGTTTGCCTTTTCTTCTTTTCCTCTTCCGATCAGCCAGCGTGGACTTTCAGGAATGAAAAATACGAGCACAAGGAAAAGCGCTGCCGGAAAGGCCTCTGCCCAGAACATCCATCGCCAGCCCCACTGGCAATTCCATGAGTCGATGGGTGGAAGTTCCAACCCTTGTGGTATTGGCTCGGCGATTAGCCAGTTGACTATCTGCGCTGCGAGAATGCCGAGTACGATTGTCAACTGATTGATAGAGACCATACGGCCCCTTGTCTCCGGAGGAGAAACCTCCGCAATATACATAGGCGACATTCCGGAGGCAACCCCTATAGCTACGCCTCCGATGAGACGGGCGATAAGAAACGGCACGAATGTGTCTACAGCTCCGGTCAGATACGCTGAAATCAGGAATACTATCGCTGCGAAAAGAAGCAGTGGTTTTCGCCCGAAAAGGTCAGCGAAGAAACCAGCCACCATGGCGCCGACGAGGCATCCGGCAATCGCTATGCTCATGGCAAGTCCCTGCAT
>JAIDSM010000128.1 GCA_029061225.1 Muribaculaceae bacterium | reverse complement strand
AAGTAGTAGTTCTCTGTTACCCATCTTGAGATGAGCCTTCACTCCGACATCCTTTCTACAGTTCATGCACTTGCCATCCTTTTCGACAAATGTCTCTTCCTTACATTGGGGACAAACGACAAGACTATCACGAAGACTGTTGATTAGTTTTTCCCAGTTCTGTTCCAACATCCTTTCTTGGGGATTCTTCAACTTTTCCTGACTGAACTCTCTTTGGAATGTTTCACGAAGTATTGCCGGGAAAGCAGGCCAACGGCGAATCACATTGTGATGAATTCCCTGTACAGGAAGGTTGCTATTATCTTTTTCATCATAAATGAAAAGAGCCTCACTCCCATAGAATTTTTTCTCAAAGCTTTCAGTCATACACGGACAACCAACAACTTTGGCTCCTTCAAAAGGATGGTTCGCATAGAAAAGCATGAACAGGATAACAGACAATGAAAATCTGTCGCTATACTTGTCAGGAATAGAGCCTGCAACGATTTCAGGTGCCATATATCTGGCTTTCCCCATTATGCCTGATTTTTCACCATGTGGCATTACGTTATCATTATCGCAGATAAGAACGTCACCGCTATTTGGATTTATGAAGAAGTTGCCATCATTCAAGTCTTGGTAGCTATACCCAAAACGATGTAGTAGCATAAAGCCATTACATATTTTCATTGCTGCTGCCAACATTGCCGAGTAAGACTTAAATGACTTTTTTGCAAGAAGATAGTTTCCAAATTCGTAGTAGCCCTGAGGTCGCAATTTCATAACATAACCATAACTACCTTTCTGGCGTTCAGTAAGGTATTCTGGCCAGAGAAACGCATCTGAGGGAGCTCCTTGAATTACGTTATTCTGAAGATTCTTATAAAAATTCTTGTCTGGTGGATTGATATACCATTTAAGAGCTTTATCCTCTCCATTGAGTTTTACGAGATAGACTATTCCTTGTCCACCTCGTCCCAGCTCTTTAACAATGGAGACATACCCACCATTGGTTAGACTGATTTTGTCGCCTGCTTTTAATTCTGCCATAGGAGGTTATACTATTATGCCTAATCCATATCCTATATAGGAAATAGCTTCGGTTACTTCATGTTCTGGATATTGATGTATTGTTATAAATTTCTTTTTGATTCTATTAAGAGTGTCAACTGACGGATTGCCTTCGGTCAACTCTGTCCAGTATCCTTCATCAGTCATGGTTTCAATAAATGGGCGTAGAAAACGCTTTTCCTTAAATACCTTATAATCGGCAAGGAGAGAAAGGAATAATCGTTCATTAAGAATACCTTTACCTCTCTCTTCAATAATTTTCTTAAAAATACTTGCGTATTCCTCTTCAATTATATTTTTACTTATCGGCTTATCAATAATAGCATCTTGATTATGTCCTTCTATGACATTAGAGTCTTGTTCTTTATATTGAACCGGATTTATTTCAAGTGACTTTTTGAACTGATTAAATTTTGAAATTATCTCTCCTGTTCCGAGTGTTCCCAAGACTTTTGTGCAAAATTTCTTGAAGACCATGAAATCAACTACATAATATTGAATTACCGACCAAGAGGGATTATAGTTATATCTTCTATCCGGTCCACCGTTAACTCTTTCATGTAAAAAACGATGATATAGCACAGTGGCACCCTTAACAAAACCATATGAGTCTTCTTTAACTCGAACGGCATTGCTGGTATTCACATCGATCTTATCCCAGTCAATGAATACTATTGAATTACCATCAATAAAAATAATAAAAAGAGGCGTTAAAATGATACTTTTTGACTCAATACACAAAACAATATGATAAAGACTATTCCATAATTCAGCAGAAATTGGAATGTCTGTAGTGACTTTGATTTCAGCCCTTAAAAGAGAAGATCCTGAAATTTCATATAGTGATTGAGGAACATTTCGGCATATCCATAAGGTGTTTTTAACAAGCCCTCTCTCAATAAAAGAGCAGAGTTCTTTGAACAAGTGTATAATACGTGGAGGTATTGTATTTGCATTTACAAAATCGTTAAACACATTCTCTAAATATTGCTTCCCTGATTCTACATCTGTGATTTCATCATAAGCTATGCTGGATTTTGAAGACAAGGCATTCAAAAAAGAGTTCATCTTTTGAA
Source organism: Muribaculaceae bacterium (assembly GCA_029061225.1). Lineage (GTDB taxonomy): Bacteria > Bacteroidota > Bacteroidia > Bacteroidales > Muribaculaceae > Lepagella. The sequence goes on along the minus strand of JAIDSM010000128.1, from coordinate 2,233 downwards.
TAGACTCACGATTGATTCGTCTTTTTTCAGCAATAGATTGGTATAATTTATAAATAATAAAGATTACTGCAATTATACCAGCCAGAATGGCCAATAACGGCAGTATCTCAGATATTAATGCAATTATAATTGCAATAAGAATAAAAAAACCAATCAGCTTATCCATTTAGAACCCTCCGCCATGAAGATCGAATGAAGAAGCCACAGTGACCTCTCCCGACTGTCCGCATTTGGGACATTTAACAACACGTTGCCCATGCCAGCACATCACGGCACCGCAAGAACAGAAAATAAACTGGTTGCTCTTACAATACGGGCAACCGGGATACTCCGCATCAAGTTCAATGGTTCCATGCACATGCTGGGAGTCATAACCTTCCCTCTGAGCTTTATCCCTATCAATAGGAAAAGCCCAGACAAACTTATAGGCACCACGGCGTATCTTATCCACCGTTACACCATAATATTTTTTGGTATCAGGACAAACTGCCATTATAGCAAATGCCTTGTCACTGAGTTTGGTCATGGCTACCAATTTTATCCTGCCCAACTCTCTGAGGCAGAGATTAATAAAACAAAAAGCGTGAGAGTCTTCGCTGCTCGTCCCACATATCGAGGCTCTGACATTGCCCATCGAAGTTGAACGAGCAACGCCAGATACTCACGTCGTATGAATAAATACACCAAAACCTCACACCAAATGGCATGAAGTAAAAGTATGATATTGCATACCAATGAGCGTCTTTTGTTGCTTCGAACTTGACTTCGATATTGAAACTGTCAGATTTCTATATGCCAAGAACAAAGCGCATAAAACGCCTTTCTATGTAAATGAACCGTCCAATAACCAGTGTTTGTCCTCCTCCGAGGCACCATGTATCGCAGAGTTCAAGTGCAAAATTACTAAAAAATTGGGAGGTGAGCAACTGATTTTTGAATATTCCACCGTGCTTGCTATGAGAATGTTGCGAAGAATAGACTCGTTGGTTTGTCTATGACTGATTAAGGTTCTAATGTGCGATTGGTAAATGTGGACAATATGTGCATGAGTTACTGCTATCTCTTACTATTTTAGTCTAATGGATATGGGATAATGTGGGATTTTGTGGGAAAAGATGGGAATTGTGTCCAAAGAGGGTGATTTAGCAATAGAAATGTGCGAACTTTGTTGTTGCACATTTCGTCTAATAGCTTAAGGCTATTGTAATTTTGCAGTCAATACACTTTTGAATATGATTGATAATCGGAATAATATTGATCCTAAAAGGAGCAAGGAGGATTTGAAGGGGTGGATGGATAGCCATCCGCAGGAGTATGGAGAGGTCGCTTTGGAAATGGGTGAGGCTGATTTGTTGGAGACGTTTCTCATAGGACAAGCAGCATTTATTGCCTCTCCGGAATTTCAGAAGCGGTTGGAGGATATGGTGGACACCGATACAGTAAATATCGGCGAATTGGTGGAGATTCTTCATAAGTCGGGATTTACCGAAAAAATACTTACTAATCCGAATGGGGACGAGGACTGGGAGAAGTACCGATTGCCCTTTGCTGCTTGGCTGAAATATGGTCGGTCTTCGGAAATGGTGATTGAGAATATTGAGGATGCAATCGCGTTGTCTGACAATAGACAGGCCAAATGGCAGCTTTCCAAGTTCCTTAAAGATGTCATGAAACGCTTGGTCGAAAGTAAACAACGCTCACGCAAAGATTTGGGAGAATATATCAATTACAGGAAATGTCTTGAATGCGGTAATATCGCGGAATGGGCGTTAAGTGGGATTGGTGACGTAGAGGAAGCCACTCTTTCGCCTATCAAGCCAACCAAGAAAGAGAAGTTTATTGAGGATTTATCTGCTCTTATAGTGACTCATGATCAGGATATTGTGAACCGTATCGGTGATTGGTTGAAGTATAATGTATGTGGTATTGATGTGGCACGTTTATACGTTGCGCTTATTGAGACTGATGAGATCAAGGCAAATCTGACTGTTACCCGGTTTATGGATGCTTTGAAGACTTCTTTCCCTGAAGTCAAAATCGTTGGAACACGTCAGGTTCAAAAGGACGTTAATACACTCCAAAGCCTGTTGCCACACGGCAAGAGATATGGTAAAGACGAGCCTGAAAATCGTTTCGCGATTGACAAGATAAAGACCGAAGTTTTGATGAAAAATCCTGAAACCCTCAACGGAAGTACCCGTCATTCAGTTCGTTTGATTCGTTCTGGAGTTCG
>JAIDSM010000127.1 GCA_029061225.1 Muribaculaceae bacterium | reverse complement strand
GTGCAATGATTGGACTAAACAAGGTTTCTTCTGAATTCTGTAGGCGAGATTCCGGCAGTCTCTGAAAACAGACGTGTGAAATATGCGCTGTCATCAAATCCAAGCTTACCTGCGATTGTTTTTATATTCTCTCCGGAATAGTAAAGCTCACGCTTAGCCATAAGTATGATCTCATTTTTTATAAACCGGCTGGCGCTGCACCCTGATAAGGAATTCACTATTTCATTGAGATATACATTTGAAATGTTTAATTGATCTGCATAATATGCCGGACGGCGTTCCTTCGTTATGTTTGCCCTGAGAAGATTCCTGAACCTGAACATTAGTTCTTTTTTACGGTCGGAACTTCTGAGGCATCCGCTGATTTGATGTGATATTTTATCCACGATCATCCCAATGTAGGCCTTCACCAGATTTTTTCCTACAGACTTGTTTTCCTGACGTGAGATCAGCTCAAACAATACCTTCAGATCGGTATAATCACCCGCTTGAAAAACCGGAGTCTGAAGCATTTCGATCTCATCGAAGAGCCGTCTAAGCCTATCGTCCACAAGTCCAGGATCCGCAAGCAGCATGAAGCCTTCTATTCCATTCCCGGATATAAACCTATGCACCTGTTGCGGAGACACCACGACAATGGAGTCAAGCGAAAGATCATAATGCTGGAAATCAATCGTACATCTAAGCCTTCCCTGGACGATCAATCCAAACATGAAATAATCATCCCTGTGCGCGAAGTCAATATGCGACAAGGTATCAGTTCCCGGCTTGATATACCGAAGTGAATATCCTACACTTGACACTTCGGAAGAAGTATGATGTTGTATTGCCTCTTTCATATGGTATCTATAACTTAGTTCCTACGCTGCGCCCCCCATTGAGCCAAAGCAATTTGCCTCCGATCACCTCCATTGCCAAGTCAAGAGGACATAAATATTCCTTGCCGTTAAAAAAATATTTTTCGTTTTTAGGCTGATATTCCATAAATTACACCATTTGGTTACTATGTCACCATTTAGTAAGTTCTTGTTTTGTCGGATACTATATACTAAATTTGCACTACAAAATTAGATAAAAACAACGAGATATGAAACTTCTTAAGATGATAATTGCTGTGTGCGCCATAATTGTAGGTTTAACCTGCAAGGCGGGAGATGTGGATTCTACGTTTTATCTTAACGGTCAGATGGGCAGGCTTAATGTCCACCTCCAGCTTCCTGACAGAAAGAATTCAGAAAAGATTCCTGTGGTGATCATCTGTCATGGACTTACCGGAAATCAAAACGAACCGTTTATATCTAAAATCGCAGCCGACGCTCTCAAAGAAGGATTGGGTGTTGTACGCTTTGACTTCAACGGTCATGGAAAAAGCGACGGAGACTTTCAGTATATGGATGCCCTGAACATTCAGGATGACCTGAATAGAGTTATCGCTTGGACGGCAGAACAGCCTTTTACTAAAGATATTTCCCTATTGGGACACTCGTTGGGAGGAATAGTTGCCGGTATGGTTGCTCCCGAGCTTGGTGTTGACAAAATCAAATCGGTCGTTTTGATAGCCTCAGGAGGTGTGGTTCCGGACCTTATGCTCATGGGAAACTTCTTCGGAATAATGTTTGACCCTTGGAATCTCCCGGAGTATCTGACATTGCCTGACGGCAAGAAATTAGGACGCAATTATCTTCAGACCATGCGTGACCTGCCTATCTATCAGACAGCAGCCAAATATACCGGTCCGACTCTTGTATTGAATGGAAGAAAGGACACTGTTGTTCCTTACAACTATGCAATTCGATATGCGGAGGTAATGCCCGGTGCTGAACTTCACATAATTGAAAATGAGAGTCATGGTTTTACGGTAACAGCGGATGAGACAGCCGCCATGATTGCCCGTTGGCTCAAAGTGCAGGACTCTATGTAACTCAACTTTCGCAAGCTCAAAATTCTCACGCAAAGGTCGCAAAGGCGCAGAGTTTCAATGCTTTGTGAAGCTTCGCGTCGCGGTTATGGTAAGCACGCTAAGATTACGGGCTGCTTCGCTTCGCCAGGAGCTCGCAGAGAACAAGCGCAGTTCCTGCGCTAAGGGATTGCGAATCAATACGCGAAAACAAGCGAAACTTGAATTATTTATATAAATTCGGAGCTATTTTGCCTTGCCATTCGACGTGAGGCCTGTCGTTTACCTCAGTGATGGTTATGACCGTCACCGGACTATTCGGTGTCGAGCCATTCCAGTGCTTGACATTTGCAGGAGTAGTAATTATTTCTCCAGGCTTGAGCAGCATCACATCTTTGCCTTCTTCCTGATAATATCCCTCACCATCGATGACAAACATCGTCTGAACGGCATCCGGATGGATATGCCATTCGTTGTAGCCGCCTTCGGCTATCCTAAGTTTTGTAACCATATACTTGCTGTTGCCATCAAGAAAGGTTATGTAAAAATCATCGGTATAGGCAGGAGAGTTTGCCTTAATCTCCTTATGTCCGTTATCCTGAGCCATCAAAAGCACTGGTGAAACGAAGAACATTATAAGGAGTATGAAATTTTTAATTATTTTCGTCATAGCTGTATTTGTTAAAGTTTTTATTTTCCTAGGAGGGTTTCCATATTCAATAAATTATTCGGGAAAAGTGTACATTTTTCAATGTTCACGTTGCAAAATTAGAAAATCATGGTGAGGAGTATGTAACAGATATTACTCTGGACTAACCATTTCCTTAGATAAAGTAAGTTTATGAATATAAAAGACGTAGGAATTGAGGAAGTTTTTGATTAACTTTGTAAGTGGAAAGAAAAAATAAATCGCCGATATATGACCTCAATATCTTTAAGAAAATGAATTATTACTCGAAAATAATATATCTCTGCAGCTTGATGGCAATGGCTTCTATTGCTTTTAGTCAGTCACCTGCAGTAGAAATCAGCTATAGATACTCCCATCCTGTACAGACTATGCGAAGCGCAGAACCGGACATCACAAATCAATATATGCTTATTACAGATGGGAATAATTCTAAATTCTATTCCCCTAAAACTGAATATATAGATTCTATCGAATCGACGCCGGAAGGCTTTGAGGCATTCAACACTTTCAAAAGAATATGCTATGAAAAGAAACAGTCTGACAAGATTCCGAGAGTCGACGGTTCTTTTTATATCACCAAGTCTAAGAAAGACAATAAGATTCTTACATACGATATAGCAAGCGCTACTAAATTCAAATGGGAAGAACCTATGCCTCGTATTGAATGGCTCCCTACAGATTCATCAACCAATGTCATAGGCTATGAGTGCTTCATGGCTACCGGCGAGTATCATGGTCGCAAATGGACGGCATGGTTCGCGCCAGAAATACCTGTCAGCGATGGACCCTGGAAACTATGCGGACTACCGGGAATCATCTTAAAAGCAGAATGCGACGGAGGTCAATACAGTTTTATTGCGGATGGAATACAGCAGAAACAATATCCTGAATACCTGATTTTCGGCAAAGAAAACTGGGAGCCAATAAAACGTGAGGAATTTTGGCAACTTCGGCGAAACTGTCTTGATAATCCCACACGTAACACTGGTTCAACAGGCAACGTCATAGTCTATAATGGAATAAACTACACAAAATATATACCAAGAGAAATAGTGGATTATATTGAAACGGATTATTAGTGCAAATCTATTTCGGTAGCTCACGGTTCTTGAGATTTGGAAGCAGGCAAGCAACGATGCCCATCAATGGCATGTAGGCACATACATTGTAGATTGCTTCTATGCCGTAAGTATCAGCAAAATTGCCCAATACTGCCGATGCTATGCCTCCTACCCCGAAAGCGAATCCAAAGAAAAGACCGGAAATCATACCGAGTTTGGTCGGCAACAATTCCTGCGTATAGAGCAATATGGCCGGGAATGCCGATGAAAGCATAAAGCCGGTGCAGAAACTGAGCACTGCAGTGAGAGGAAGCGACACATGGGGAAGAAGCATCGAGAAAGGTGCTGTACCGAGAATCGAAATCCATATTACCAATTTCCGGCCATACCGGTCCCCTATCGGACCTCCTACCAGTGTTCCGGCAGCCGTCGAAACCACAAAGATGAACAGAAATATCTGCGACATTTTCACCGACAGACCGAATTTCTAATTGCCTCCGACCTGGAATATTGACTGGGCAAAGCCACGACGGGACCTCCCCGCCAAAGATGTGATTCGTGATGCTTCGGGATGTAAAGTAGCCGAGCCTATTCCGACAAGGAAAACCGCCGCCAATATACCTGCCATCGTATTGCAAAAGGCAAACATGGTGATTCCGACAGAGGTAGAAACCATGCCGATCGGCAGTGAATAATCATTGTATATAAAAACCGAAGTCCCACCGTGGTACGCATCTAAGAGAGGCGTGGTGGGAACTGTTGTTGCAAAATTAGCAATTATTTTTGAATTCTCAAAATATTGCGATTTAAAACATTATATTTTAACAATGTTTTAACACATCCTACAAGTCTATTATAATTACATCGTATGCTTGAGAAGAAAATTAATCAGTCGCCATCTGCCGTCTATAATCAAACGGCTCCGCTTTTTGCCAATGGCTTTTATTATCGTCCTTACCACTTTATTCAAGGGCATGACCCAAAACAGGCCTTCTCCCTTTGCCATCCTTGTGTCGACAAGTCCGGGCCTGATTTCCGTCACCATGATTGCCGTCCCTTTTACCTTTCTCTGTAAAGCTTTCGTATAGTTTATCTGATAGGCTTTGGATGCACTGTAGGATGGAGCTATGGGAGTCGGCTGCAATCCGCCAATCGACGTTATCACTACAAGATGTCCATATTGCTGACTTGAAAACAGATTATAAGCCCTGTCTACACAATTTGTCCAGCCCTCGACATTCACTCGGACTGTAGAGAGTTCGGTGCGGACATCCAGCTCAGGATTTAAGTCTCCTATTCCTGCGCAAACAATGATTAAGTCAATGGTAGTAAAACCTTTCATCACCATATCAAAAGCCTCGTTAAAGGCTTCTATATTGGAAATATCACACGCTAAGCCTATAGTATTTTCGGGTTCTTCCGATACCATTGAGTCTATTCCCGTTTTTCTTCGTCCGATTACAGCCACTCTGGCTCCTTTTGCAACATAGTACTTCCAAAGTTCATGACCGATACCAGACGTAGCTCCGATTATAAATACGTTCATCTGATTTATTTTTAGTGATAATGCATAACTAATAATGCATAATTATTTTTCGCTGAATTTCAGTTGAAAACATTTTGATGATACTATACTTTTTATCTGATCAATTACTTACCACTTTTTTGGAGTTTTCCTTTATAAATATTCAGCATGTATTTTAACGTGATATACATCTTACGGAGTCCATTGAACGGTAAAGGTGTCCGTCCAGTTATCTGAGGTAGCCGAATAACTTACAATTCGTCCGTTGGACACATCATAATCATAGGATGTAACAGAAAGACTATTCTCGCCTAAGATCCTACGTTCTGAAATAAGATTAATAGACATTGGACCAAACATCTCTTTCAGCTGAAATGGATAATAGTGATAGTACACCATAGGAATCTCAAGTATATTCTGAACTCCTGTTATGCTGTTGTAACAGTATGAGTAAAATCTTTGCGGGGCATACTTCCCAGAATAATCCTCTATCTCGACGAGATTTACACCTTCCCAAACATAATAGTTCTCCCATGTAGACGAAGTCTCTTCATTCCACTTGCCTTCAAGCTTTTCCCATTCGGTAATCTTCATTACGTTCAGATGATTATCCATGGTATAGATGAAATCATGCCGATACTTCTTTTCATAAGGATCAGCATCCCATGTCTGTCGGATGACTGTACCCTCGCTGTAATCTGCGCGTCCTTTTTCAAGATGCAGATCTTCCTCATATGTATTAAGGATATTATATGCTCCATTCTGGCCTATAATAAGTTCTTCGGCATGAATATTTACATGGTCATCCGAGACATAACTATACTCAACGTTTAAATGCAAAGGTCCATCCAAAGACTGATAAGCAATCACCCTTCCATAGGAATCATATGTAATCTGCCGGGAGTATGATGATCCATCAAGCTTAATAGAAGATACCTGCATAAAGATATCATACGCCGGTTCAGCCGACTTACTGCATGAGGACAGCAAAAAAAGGAGTATGGAAAGAAAAACTATCTGAAAATAAATATATCTCAAAATCATAATTATATTACTGGTTTTTATCTCTATTTAGTCGTCACCATGCTTTCAGTCAGTGAGATATTAGTGTCAGACGGTATTTTGTCGGTAGTGAAGCCGAATTGAATCTTACACTTTTCAGTGTGCAGAGCATTTTGGAAGACTGAAGAATCTCTATAGCGGATATTCAGCAGATACCCTTTCTTGAAGTCAAAGTAAGCCGTTGCCCAGTTCCAGTCGTCATCATCAAGATTTGGCTCGCAGAAGATGACTGATGTAACGACAACGAGTGATTTTCTGGCAAAGTCCACCTTGGAATATTCAATTCTCGCGCCTTTAGCAAGAGTTCCATCAGGCAGCTCCGCCATATCACGTGCTGAATTGATGATAAGATACTCCGGAGGATTAGCAGGAGATGTAAATTCGTCGGAGTCATATTCACATACTACCTGCATAAGCAGACGAACGGGCAGATCATCCGTGGATTTCGGTTCGTCTGAGCAAGATACTAAGCTTAATATAAAAATTGATAATATGTATTTTAACGTTCTCATATAAGGATTAATTTGTTACAGAGCCAAAGTTACAAATAAACATTGGAATAAGGAAATAAAAATCCAATAATCGTCTTTATTAAGGCCATTTATCAACATATGTTTATATTTTTCGATAGTCAGCATGCTCAGTGAACTTCGTTACGACTGAAAAACTTTATATTTACAAAATAAAAGAAAATGCATATGAAAAGAACAATACACTCCGTCTTTAAGGAAATCGTAGACAAATACTCCGATAATAAAGGGCGTCGAGGTAAAGGTTCTCGACAAAAAATCTTAAAGAAGTTCCGCAGGGAACCGTCGGAGAAATATGCATATTCGGCAAGGTGATGCCAGCAATGATTGATTTAAGACAAATAATGCCCTTTATCCAGCTGCTAAGTCAAAATAGGGCCTTGCTATCCTAATAAAAATCCGACGCTCTCCGATTGGAGAGCGTCGGATTTTTATAGTCATTTCCATATTATGAGTTCATTTCTTCAGCTTTCTTCACAAGTCGGTTTCTGCAAGTTTTTCTCCCGCCAGAAAGGAATGTCGCCGAGAGAATACCGGAACATGTTACTATAACTCAATAGCCCGAGATGTACTTCTTTATCCGAGAAGCACATCAAGAGCCATCATCAGCAGGAAACCAACCGAGAATCCGATTGTCCCTAAGTTGGAATGCTTTCCCTCCTGGGTCTCCGGAATCAATTCCTCCACAACCACATACATCATCGCTCCGGCTGAAAACGACAGCAGATACGGCAGAATAGGAAGCACTACTGACGCGAGAAGTATAGTTACCATCGCTCCGATAGGCTCCACCGCTCCGCTGAATGTTCCCATGATAAATGACTTCCACTTTGAGTTGCCCGCACTTCTTAACGGCATTGAGACTATCGCTCCCTCGGGAAAGTTCTGTATAGCTATGCCAAGCGACAACGCTACAGCTCCAGCCATCGGAAGATAGGAACTGTGGTCCATTGCAGCGGCCAGAGCTACCCCTACGGCCATGCCTTCCGGTATATTATGAAGCGTGACAGCGAATACCAGTTTGGCTGTCTTTGAGATATGCGATCTGGGTCCTTCGCTTTCGTTGCTGTCGATATGTTGGTGAGGAATGATCTCGTCGAGAAACAGAAGAAACAGGATTCCTATCAAAAATCCCACGATAGCTGGAAGAATTCTCATGAATCCTTCCTTTCCAGTCATTTCAATGGATGGGATAAGGAGAGACCATACAGAAGCCGCCACCATAACTCCGGCAGCAAAACCCGTCAGTATTTTCTGAAGACGTGAGGGCATCGCTTTTCGTAGAAGAAAAACGCATGCCGCTCCCAGCGTGGTGCCAAGAAATGGCAGAATAAGTCCTAATGCAATTCCATTCATACAAATGAAACGAGTCGGAAACCTTTTTTGTTTTGCATCATTCCAACCTAAAATTGTCTAAATCAAAACTCAAAACAAGACTCTTTTCGCTCATCGTCATTGCGTGCATACACGTTATGACTATTTTGCACTAACGGATAGTCTTTGCAAAAAACTTTTCCACTCGTCTTCAAGTTACTTTGCCATGACGAGTCAGTCGAAGATTATTCTGAATGAGTCGGCGTCCTTATATGCAGGAAACTTATCACGGAATGCATATAGTTTCTCAAGCGAGAGAGTCGCATAGACGAGATCTCCTCCTTCGGGGTCCGGTACTGAGATGTCGTTTCCCTTGAAGTCAATGGCCATTGAAGTTCCGTCATACTCGATGTCCTTGACGTCAGTCCCCTTACAGTCAACTCCACAGACGTATGCTTCATTTTCTATGGCTCGGGCCATTAGGAGTTTCTTCCACGCCTCCACCCTTGCCTTTGGCCAGTTGGCAACTGCTATAAGGAGGTCATATTCGTTATTGACGTTGCGACACCATACCGGAAAGCGTATATCATAGCACACAACCATCGCAATCTCCCATCCCCGATAACGCACCTTCATCCTCTTATGGCCAGGCGAAAGAAGCTTGTCCTCCCCGGCCATGCTGAATAGATGTCTTTTATCGCCGAAATATTCCTCTCCGTTCGGTTCGATAAAGAAAGCCCGGTTGCCCAGCAATCCTCCTGTATCAGCGAGAAAACTTCCAGCTAAAGCCACATGATAGCGACGGGCCAGTTGCTTTAAACGCTCTACGGTATCGCCGGAATTACGCTCTGCGAGTTCCCGGACACTCTCCTTATCTCCGTAAGGGCATCCGGTGGAGAAAGTCTCCGGAACTATGAAGAGATCTGTGGCGGGATGCATTCTCTTGAGGGCATCCTCCAGATTGGAAAAGTTTCTCTCCTTGTCATTCCATACGATCTCCTGCGGATAGAGACATACTTTCAAATCTTTCATATGAGAACGGTTTATGGTATGAATTTTTCGGGATAACGAGCCGCATCTTTCCAATCGGAATAATACTCCCTTATAGCCTTCATGTCGGCTTCAACATCTCCTGTAGGCCGATAGGTCTCAGATATCTGTATATGCTTTTTGCTATAGTCTATTACTCCAAGCAAGATAGGCACTCCTGCACCATAGGCGATATAAAGAAACCCTGTCTTCCATTGATCGACTGCACTTCTGGTACCCTCAGGAGTCACGGCAAGGTTAACATATGGCTCCGTTTCGAAAAGCCGGATCACCCTTTCGGTAAGCGAACCTTTGGATTTTTCCTTCGATCTCTCTACGGGGATACCCCCAAAATAGCGCAGAAGATACTTCAAAGGGAAGAAAAACCAAAAGCTCTTCATAAGAAAATTGGCTTTCCTTCCCACTGAATGATAGGCTGCCAATCCGAGAATGAAATCCCAGTTTGACGTATGCGGAGCCACGCATATGACGCATTTATCATAGACCGGAACTGTAATGTCGAATGTCCATCCTGTAAGCTTTAATGCGAGTCTCCAGATATTCATGTCTTTTACTTTAATAAAAACTTTTTTAATCGCGTAAAACGTATAACGTAAGACGTACAACGCATTACGCATTGACCTTATTGGCTTCCTTCACCGACTGAGGCACGGCTTCATTGAAGAGTTTGAGAGCTGCGGAAATCTCCTCGTTGAAGTCTTTGCGGATCTTCTCGAAGAGTTTCTTGAAGAATTCTCCTTTGGCCTTCTTGTATTCCTCAACGTTGGCGAAGCCTTTCACTCCACGGTCGAAGAAACGGTTGGCATTTGCCTTTGCGGCACCGGTAGCACCAAGCACCTTGGCAACTGCAACTGAGATCTTTTCACGGTCAGCACCTTCTACATTATAGTATACGGTCATCATTTCGTCGCACATCGAAGCGCCTACGGCCTCTACGGCTTTCTTGAACTGCTGTTTATTCATCTTTTGATAAGGTTTAAATTATACATCTTTGTTATGTTTTTCCATCGCTTGTTTCCGCATGGCGGAGCGGTGCTTTATCTATATAACAAACTATCCTCCGCATTTTGTTCTATCCAACTTTATGGAGTTTTAAATGTTTTATATGAAAACATATTGAAAAAATACGATTAATGAAAAAACTGAATTTATTTATCATACTCTTCATAGTAGGTCTTGGAATCGGTTTTGCTGTGTCTCAAACAGAAAGCACTCCTGCGAAGGCTCCTACTTTTGAAGATGCCTTAGCCATTATAAAGAAATATGAGGGACTGCACAGCGCAAAACACTGGCCCTTGATCGGCTATGGCCATAAAGTGATGCCCGGAGAGAAGTATTCTCGGGGCAAAGCTCTTTCTGAAGCTGAAGCTGACGCTTTAGCTCGTAAGGATCTTGCAAAACTGTGCGCTATATATAGAGGATACGGTCCCGACAGTCTGTTGCTTGCGGCGTTAGCCTACAACTGTGGAATCGGAGTAGTAGCAAAGTCAAGTGTCCTGTCGAAACTGAAGGCCGGCAATAGAGACATCGAAGCTTCTTATCTTGCCCACTCAAAATATCGGGGCAAACAGTTGGCTCAGCTGAAACGCCGCCGTCAGGAGGAACTTGATATGCTTTTTGTGAAGGATCCCTCTACTCTTCTGCATAATATGGAGGAGAAGGTCAGTTCCGAAGTGGAACAGATAGAATCGGCTGCACTATCGCTTGAAGGAGCCTCGCAAAGCACGGATTCGATCCCTAAGACCGGTTCACACAATCATTCCGGCTCAAGGAATGATTCAAACGCTGAATAATTTTTAATGAACGTCTTAAAAAATCAATATTGAAATGATTAGATTGATTAATGGAAAATCCATAATAAAGATTATTGCAGCATCCGCTGTAATCCTCTCCTCTGTCTCTCTCACCTCTTGCCATGACGCAAATGCAAGCAAGGAATCTGCCGAGTCATCATTAGGTGAACCTCGCCCCGACGATGCGCTCAACAAACTGATGCGCTCTCTTGCTGATGGTGATGCACCTGGCTTCGCGGCCCTTTGTGTCTATCCCATTATCAGGCCGTATCCTCTGAAGGATATAGAAGATTCTTTGGCAATGGTAGATTACTTCCCTATTCTGATAGATGCACCCCTTCAAGACAGGATGAGGAAAGGGAAACTTGACGAATGGGCCAATTATGGATGGAGAGGATGGAGCATAGGCGATGACCGTCCGATATGGTTTGACGAGGGAGTGCAATTTATCGATTATCAATCTCCGGCAGAGACCGGCCTGCGCAAGATGCTGGCAAGAGAGGAATTAAAGACTCTCGCACCTGCTTATAGGGATGGTTGGACTCCTGTGATGACACTTATACAGACCGACGGGCGCTCTGTTATAAGGATCGACTCCAAAGATGATACATACAGGATGATGGCCTATGATAATACAGTCGACGTCTCCGGCACACCTTCCTTGCTGCTTTTGGGATCTCTCAGAGAAGAGGGTTCTGCGGGAACACGCACATTTGAATTCTCGGATTCCGTCGGTACGAAGGCGGAGTATAGCCCCGACAGCGAAGTATCTGACCGAGTGTTCTTTTCAGGACCCAAGACTGACCGCAAGGAGATGAATGTCCGTCAAGGATACTGGCGTGATGTGGTCCGCCACTGATCTTATTTTTCCCTGAGATTTACACAAATGAGAGCCTCGTTCGTTGTGGAACGAGGCTCTCATTGTAACGCTTAATGCATGTACTTGCCATGGCGTAAGACTTCCTATTTTATCAATTAAGAATTTAGCATTATGAATTAGGAATCAAATGCACATCAAGCTGCGGATACGGGAAATGAATACCCTTTTCCGGAAGTTCCCCATACATTCTCTGCGACATGTCGAAGAAAAGTCCCCAGTAATCCTCGCTCTTGGTCCATGCCCGGACCGTCAGTATGACGGCGCTGTCTCCGAGTTCCTTAAGGCCTACAAATATTGCCTGTGCGGGATCGTTCTTAACAACCCTGTCATCGGAATTCAAAATTTCCTTTATGGCTTCGGAAGCCTTATTGAAGTCATCGCCATACTGTATGGATATTGTCCAGTCAACTCGTCTCATCGGTTGGACTGAATAGTTATTTATGCTTCCCGTAGAGAGTGCGCCGTTAGGAATCAGGATTGTCTTGTTGTCGGGTGTGGTTATTACGGTATGGAACATCTGCATGGCCTTTACCGTGCCGGCGAAACTCTGCGCTTCGATGTAATCCCCTACCTTATATGGCTTAAGTATGAGAATCAGCACTCCCCCTGCAAAGTTCTGAAGCGTTCCGCTGAGAGCCATACCGATAGCGACACCTGCGGAAGCAAAAAGCGCGAGGAAGGAACTCGTCTCTATGCCAAGTATTCCGATGATAGTCACCACCAATATGAAATATAGCAGAATCTGCGTGAAACTCTGCACAAATGTTGCAAGCGAAAGATCGACGTTTTTCTTCTCAAAAATGTTCGACAGCAACTGATTGATTTTACGTATGATGAAACGTCCGATATAGAAAACTGCTATCGCTATCAGCACTTTAAAACTAAAGTTGACGAGTGTGTTGGCGATTTTCGACATGGCATCCTGAAAGGATATGGTCTTTAGCAGTTCTATCGCCTTGGCGATGGCTCCCTGCTTTTCCGCTAATAGTATCATATGGTTTTCGTTTTAAGTTTATAATATTTCCAAACATTAATACGCTGAAACAAGTCGTAAGGTTGAATGAAAAAAGAATGTTATTAAGAATTATTTGAATATAAATTAAGTTGGTGTTGAGTTTCGTGTTCCTGCTGTGATCACTCTCACATTAATCTACCGCCATTGAAAAATAAAGAGCATCCTCCCACGAAGATGCTCTTTCAAAATCTAATCTTTAAATTTATCTGACCAATGTCACTTCAACTAAAATATCATTCGTCAACGACATCACAAAAAACGTAGTGCTCTCCGATATAAATGCACGTCAGTTCGGAAGACAGTTCACGGAAAGAATCTACATTATCCGGCAGAGATCCCTCAATGTGTACTATGTGGGGAGCCATTGATGAACTATACAGACAATGCATCCAATATGCATGGTGACCCTCATACTCACCTTCAAACACTATCGCGCGTTCCAGTTCATACTTGGATTTAAACAAGTTTTTTATACATTGCGGCAGTTTCTCCGCAGAGACAGGAGCATACTTCATGCCTTCAGGTGCATACAGATAGCCGTAAAGCTTTCCATCTTTTACATACGCGCCATTGTATTCCCGATTCAGCGCCTGCTTTGGCTCTTCACTGTTAGAGCATCCGACCGTTACAAACATCGCTGTAAGAACAGCCATGACAATCCAATGCAATTTCTTCATAGATCAGATTTTTAGAGTTTAAATCACAAAATTAGCGTTTTTTCTGATAAAGCTCCCTTAATTTAGGTATTTTGATAAAATTTAATATTTTTTAAATTCCTGAAACAACATTTCATGCGCACTAAAGCAACTTAGTCCCGAGACGGAGCATCTAATGTTCTGCGCCTCAATTCCAATAACCTCAGCATCTCTTATTTGTAATCTTTAACCAAAGTTACTCCCGCCAATCCAATGACGACATCGTTTGATAGCGTCTCAAGTTCCAGTTCTTTCAGTTCTTTCATCGGATCAAGGTCTATTCGGAGCACCACTCCGGCTCCTCCATCGATACGCCGCCCGTAGACCCCCTCTATTCCGAGAGCGTTTTCCAAGTCATTTGAGACTATTCCCTCCTTAAACGTAATACGGTAAGGACGCGGAGTGTCCAGACGGAACTGCTTGCCGTCTATATAATAATCCTGCTCGATGGGACACCAGTTGTAGGGAGCGATGAGCAGCAAAATTTCTTCTGATCCGTCTGCATATTTCACTTTTATCACCCCGTTCTCCATATAGCTCTGCATATGGTTGGTGCTTCCGGCAAGCATCAGCTGGATTGCATTGGCTTTTCCACTCAGAGGAACCGATACCCTGTCTGGATAGTTATCAAAAAGCGAGGTATAGATGATATTTTTACCTACCTTGTCAGATGCAAAAGGAATTCCTATGGAAGTCATCAGAATACCATCTTCTCCGACCATTCTTCTGAGACCGCTGTCGTCGATGTGTGCTGTATCATCCGGATGACACCACTCTCCTATTCCCTGCAATGGAATCTGAAGGGTGGTATACGGGGATCTCGGCGACTCATATCTGTTGCGGAAGATATCAGTTATGTTAGCGTTGTAAAGTCCGCTCAGATCTATGGTCTCATATTTATCAGTAGGACTTACCTTCAGGTCAAGTCCAAGTATGGCCACATCAGGCTTGTCATGAGTGAAACTCTCCGTCTCCTCCCACCACGTGAAGTCACCACTTTTAACCTCCCTGAAACCGGCCCGTTCATGTCCGGTCCCTTTATTCTTAGAGTCGGCTATATAATCCCCCTTCCACTCAATATCCAGCGTCATATCACCGGTCAAAGGCGTTGTTACCTTCAGGAAAGGTCTACCGACTGAAGGATTATATACCGTCCATGAATGCTTTTTTCCGTTTATTTTTAAAGACTTCACTTTATCGGTCAATGCAGGAAGAATCAATTCCGCCGTCTTGACGGAATCAAGATCGACGTTGAAATTATACGTCTCTTTTTTACCGTCGCGCTTGAAGTCAAACGAGAAATCCTGATGTTTTATGGAGGCATGGTCCCAGTCTGAGGGGAATCCGGGACGAATAGTAACAGTGTGATTGAGAGCGTCAGGCGAAAAGCCGAAAAGTCCCTGCACCACTGCCCTCGCCATCATTGCCGTGGGGTCTGCGAAATCCCTGTAGCACTCCCCGCGTGCTGCATCGTAATGGCTTATCTGTCCAATATTTCCGGGACTATTACCCAAAAACATTCCATCGAGCATAGAGCTCTTCAGCAATTTAGCAGCTTCTTCAGCACGTCCTGCTTGCCAGTATGCAAGCGCTGTGTGCATCACCTCTGCGAAAGCAACATTGTTGATACTCCAGGCATATGGCATCCAGTCGGTGGTAGCGATTGTGGCGTATCCCTCTTCAAGTCCGGGAGCAACTACCGGAATATGCGGAATATTATTGTCGATATATCGGGTAGCACTATAAGCCATGAAATCATCGGCCACATCGCTGTCAATGGCATGGTAGACAGTCCATAGCGCAGGATGGTCATGCAGTCTCTGGTGCCCCATGAAGTCCTTGTGTTCTGCCCATACGCCCTTATCCTCCATCCAGAGAGTAGAGTTGAGAGCTGAAAGTACCTTCTCGGCTTCATTAAGATAGGGAGTAGGATCCTCTCCAATTTTTTCAGCGATCTCCGCAGCTATCTTGTTTGCCCTATAGTTATAAGCCGACGAATGGGTTACGGCACCGCTGTTGTAGTAGAGCGCATCACTTGCCCATATACAGCAATATGCGTCATACAGTCCGTCATCGTTCGGATCGAAGTTACGCTTCTCCCATTCCAGATGGGCCTTTAGGGTCGGCCACATCTTT
Organism: Muribaculaceae bacterium; assembly: GCA_029061225.1. Classification (GTDB taxonomy): domain Bacteria; phylum Bacteroidota; class Bacteroidia; order Bacteroidales; family Muribaculaceae; genus Lepagella. The sequence goes on along the minus strand of JAIDSM010000127.1, from coordinate 2,856 downwards.
CGTGCATAGTCGAGGTCTCCGGTCCACTTCAGATGCCAAAGGAGCTCGTCGATATAGCAGAGGTTCATGTCGTAATGGTGCATCTGGTCGTTGCGTTCCGGATTACGGCATATGTATCCGTTGCTGTACATCTGCGTGCCCCACTTCTTTTCAGCCCTTGCCATATTCTTTTCAGGATCCTGCGTGGGATGCGGATAGATGGGCGCGACGCTGTCTACCTGCGACTTGGCATACGCGTCGAAGTGATTGCGGGCTCTGTCGTGCCAACCAAGGAAGTCTCCGCTGTAGGCCCCGCGCCATCCACTTAGCGGCATACGCCACCCTACAGCTCCGTGCTGCCAGGTTTTGCCGTCCCATGTTCCGTCTGCCGCATGCGCTATGACAGGACCGAGGACATTGAAGTATGGATCCGGGGTGTCTATCTCAAGAATGCCTGTAAGTTCATCTCTCTGCTTCTCTGCTTTTGCGAATTCCTCTGCAATGCGTTTCTGATCGATAGCTTCAATTTTCTTATCGGAATATTCGACATACACCGTCTTTCGGTCGTCTCCGATCGGCATCACCGCCGTCTCAAGTGCCAAAGCCTCGCTGTCGGGAGCGAAAGCATTGGCAGGATCGGCACCCATGTCTCCGTTTCGGCTCAGCTTTATCTTCACCGTCGGCACACATATGCCGATGATGTCAGAACCTTCCGGCATATCGGAAGCCTCGATTTTCCAAAGTCCGGCTTCATAATCACGAGGAGCGAGTGTAATGATGGATATGCGACCTTTACCCCATGCCGGGTCTGAAAGTTCATAACGTCGTTCCCCGCCACGATAATATGTACGGCATTCAGACACGGAATCAAGGCGCATCCACTTCCCGTTAACCTTGACCTTAAAGTGTATGTTACGGTTGTCCTTGCCATGGAATGCTCCGAATATGGGTCGGTCGCTCGTTTCAATACGGAATGCGGTGTTTCCTCCGTAAAGGGCTCTTGTGTATAGATTATCTCCGTTTTTCCGATATATGTACCCTCCGGAAGTGGGAGTATATTGCATCACTCTGTTGCCGCTCCTGTCCACTGAATTATGGTTGAACTGTCCTATATAGGACTGCCCCGCCATTAACAGCGGCACTCCGACAGCGACTAAAGCCAGTATTCTCTTCATGATCGATTATAGTTAGTTTATGCAAAGTTAACCATAATCCTCCAATAAAGCAAATAAGCACCCGACAAAATCGCCGGATGCCCATTTATCTCTAATCTTTAGTCTTTAATCTTTTGAATTCCGTTGGCATTACCTGTATGAAATCTTTGACTGCATTATCCCAGTCATCAAGTAGGCGTGCGGCCAAAGGCGAGCGAGTATGCCTGTAATGAGCCGACACAATACGATGAAGCTCGCGTGCATCATTTGGATCATCTACAAGCGATAGCTCAACCATCTCCATGTTGCAGAAATAGTCGAACGTACGCTCCGGATCATAGACGTATGCCACTCCGCCGCTCATTCCGGCTGCAAAGTTGCGGCCCGTAGGGCCAAGCACTACTGTCACGCCTCCGGTCATGTACTCACAACAATGATCTCCGACCCCCTCCACTACCGCTGTCGCTCCGGAATTACGGACACAGAAGCGTTCGCCGACACGTCCGTTGATGAAGACTTCACCTGAAGTGGCACCATACAGAATCGTGTTTCCGGCTATAATACTGTTTTCCGGAGCGAACGTACTGCCCGCAGGAGGGACTATCACAATCCGGCCACCGGAAAGTCCCTTACCCACATAGTCATTGGCGTCACCCTCAAGCCTGAATGTTATCCCTTTGATAAGGAACGCACCGAAACTCTGCCCGGCAGACCCCTTGAATATCACTTTGATTATATCATGCTTAGGAAGTCCTTCGTCACCATATTTTAATGCGATTTGACCGGAAAGCATAGCTCCAACCGAGCGGTCGGTATTGCTGACAAGAAACTCCATCTCCACAGGAGTCGCGGAATGTATGGCAGGATACGACATGGCGATTATGCGGTGGTCAAGCACATCATCGATTTCATGTTTCTGTTCCGTATTGCATAAGATGCTATTAGTGGCGGCTTCTTTCGGTAGATGAAGCAGGCGGCTGAGATCGATGCCTTCGGGAAGACCGGGCTTCACCTTCAGCAGGTCGGGACGCCCTATAATCTCATCGAGCCTCCTTATACCTCTCTCGGCCATCATCTCTCTTATGCGACGCGCGAGGAAACGGAAATACCTCACAAGATATTCCGATGGTCCGTCATACTTTGCGCGAAGTTCGGGATTCTGGGTCGCTATTCCTACCGGACACTTATTGGTATGGCAACGTCGGTCCATTATGCAGCCAAGCACGATCATTGCGGCAGTTGAGAATCCATAGTCTTCCGCACCGAGCATAGCCATGATAAGAACGTCGCGTGCCGATTTCAGTTGTCCGTCGGCTTGAAGACGCACCTGGCCTCGCAGTCCGTTCATGACGAGCGTCTGCTGCGTCTCAGACAGCCCAAGCTCGACTGGAGTTCCGGCATAGCGGATCGAGGAAGCCGGTGAAGCTCCGGTCCCTCCATCACTACCTGAGATAGTAATGAGGTCGCTCTTAGCCTTGGCAACACCAGCGGCAATTGTCCCTACGCCGCTCTCGGAAACAAGTTTCACTGACACCTTGGCTCTCGGATTTACGTTCTTGAGGTCGAATATAAGCTGCGCGAGGTCTTCAATGGAATAGATGTCATGATGCGGAGGCGGTGAGATAAGCGAAATTCCGGGTATGGAGTGTCGTGTCTTGGCGATGATTTTATCGACCTTGAAACCCGGCAACTGCCCTCCTTCACCCGGTTTGGCGCCTTGAGC
>JAIDSM010000126.1 GCA_029061225.1 Muribaculaceae bacterium | reverse complement strand
TAGGGCAGCGCCCGCCGGGAGAAATACCATTTGAGTAGGTCTTTGAAGGATTTCATCGTTATAATTGAGAATGGAGAATTTTGAATTGAGAATTGTGGCTACGCTATAATGGGACGGCGCAAGGAAGTTGGGAAACTCCCAGTGCTACTAAACGATGGCGGATTTGATGGCGTCGACGATGTAGCGGACATGGTCGTCGGTGACGTAGGGGCCGGCGGGTAGGCAGAGGCCGACGGCGAAGAGAGATTCGCTGACACCGTTGGTGTAGGCCGGGGCGTTCTTATAGACAGGCTGCTTGTGCATGGGTTTCCACAACGGACGTGCCTCGATATTCGCGGCGTCGAGGGCGACACGCATCGCCTCCACGTTGGCGTTGGGCTGGCAATCAGTGACAGCGGTTGATGCGGCGTGCGTCACACCAGCCGCCCCGCCAACGGCACCTGATATCACCTCCTTATATGCATTCTCCTGCCCCTTTACCTTCAGGTCGGGATCCAGCGTGCAGGTGCAGAGCCAGAAGTTGGAGTCGAAGGTTGCGTTGGACGTTGGACGTTGTGCGTTGGACGAAAAATCCGCGGGGGTGGGATTGCAGTGCATGGTGATGCCCTTGACGTCCTTCAGCAGTTCGCAGTATAGTTCCTGGACATGCTTATGGTGGGCGATATGCTCGTCGAGAACAGTCATCTGTCCGCGTCCGATGCCGGCGCAGATATTGCTCATGCGGTAATTGTAGCCGATGTGCTCGTGCTGATAATAGGGATAGCTCTCGCGGGCCTGGGTAGCGTAGAAAAGTATCTCGTTCTTGTCCTTCTCGTCATCGCAGACGAGAGCTCCGCCACCGGAAGTCGTGATCATCTTGTTGCCGTTGAACGAGAGGACTCCGTACTTGCCGAAAGTGCCGAGCACCTGACCGTTGAAACGTGAGCCGAGACCCTCCGCGGCGTCCTCGATCACGGGAATGCCGTATCGGTCGGCGATCTCCATGATGCGGTCGATCTGATAAGGCATACCGTAGAGGGCTACCGGAATGATTGCCTTCGGGGTCTTGCCCGTCTTAGCGATACGGTCCTTGATGGCTTTCTCGAGCAGGTCAGGATCCATATTCCACGTCTCCCTCTCCGAGTCGATGAAGACGGGGGTCGCGCCGAGATATGTGATCGGGTGTGAGGAAGCGCAGAAAGTGAAAGACTGCACGAGGACCTCGTCGCCCGGGCCTACGCCGCATGCGAGCAGCGCGAGATGGACGGCGGCTGTTCCGGCTGAGAGGCAGACGACCTTTTTGTTCAGGGTTGTCGTCGTTGTCATAGTTGTCGTCGTTGTCTCCGCTTCAGGTTCGACTTTATTGACGAAGTGCTCGAGGTCTTTCTCGAATGCATTGACGTTAGGTCCCATGGGGACGACCCAGTTGGTATCGAAGGCTTCCTTTATGAAGTCCTGTTCCTTGCCGCTCATGTGGGCAAGGCAGAGGTATATACGGTCCATGTTTATCTAATGATAAATGATTAATTATTAATGATTAATTGATATTTTAGCGATCAGCTTTTTAGCGATCAGCGGGTAGCTGTCAGAATGCGGACAAGCCGCGGGCGGTTAGGAAACCGCCTACCCAGTAGTGGGGCAGCTACGCGGTCAGCTGGGAAGCCGACGCTCCATAGACTACGCAGTCGAGGCTGATTTTTGGGGTGCTATAATAAGGGAGCGCGCTGCAGGAGCCCCTTGCGGGACTTGCTGCAGCGCGCTAAAGTATTGATGGTGAGTATAAGGCGATGAATGCCTGAAAGCCCTTTTACTTTCGATCCATATGGACGAATGCCGCGAGCATGCTCGCGGGTTATCCCGGACCCTGACAAGGGGGGATTTCACCTGCGACAGACCTGCTGCGCGGCTTTGGGATATGGGAGATGGAAAGGTGGGAAAGGTCAGATTTTTTCGTTGGCGTAGTGGATGCGGCGGCCGAGGACGGTGGCGAAGATCATCCGGATGTCTTTGGAGAAAGAATAGTGGTGCAGGTAGTGGAGGTTTAGGCGGACCTTGTCTGGGAAGATTACCTCGTCGTTGTATTTCTGGGGGTCGGGTTGCTTGGCGAGTAACTCCTCCTCGTCGCGGTATTTGAGGGAGGCGGGGCCGGTGATACCGGGACGGAGTTTGAGTACGTCTCGGTCCTCCCCTTTCAACTGGTCAGCGTAACCGGGGACATCGGGGCGTGGGCCGACGAAGCTCATGTCGCCGATGAGGACGTTCCAGAGTTCCGGGAGTTCATCGAGTTTGTACTTCCGGAGTTTTGCGCCAAGTGGTGTGATACGGCTCTCCCCCGCTACCGATACAGAGCTGCCACCGTGGCCAACGGTCATGGAGCGGAACTTATACATTGTGAATAGTTTTCCGTTGCGGCCTACGCGTTTCTGTTTGAAAATCACCGGACCACCGGGCATCTTGATGCGTATTAGGATGGCCACGACAAGAAGTACAGGCCATAAACACAAAAGGCCGATGAGAGCCATCAGCCTGTCGAAAATGTATTTTAGGGTCATATGTGGGGAGTTGTCAGTTAGCTGTTAGCAGTAAGATTGTTTTCCTGAGCGTCGGAAAGTCTTTCTATAAACTATAAAGAAAGCGTGCTCCGCACTCAATGAGTGCGGAGCTCGCTAAATCTTATATAATAAAAAGAATCTTAACTGTTTTTGCGCAATGCTTCCTTACAGTCTTCCTCCGCTTCGTCAATCATTCGTTTTTGGCGAAAGACCTTCCATAGATACACGAAGACAGGTAGGTAAACAATGACAATGGTTAAGATAATAAATGGTAATTGAAAATTGGGGAAGATTCTGAAAGACCAATCAAAAACCGTCAATATTCCAGCTAAGATTATTATACCTAGGATTACGATTAGTTTTTTCATCATGACCATCTTTGGAATCTGGCTTGATTGTATCTTACCTATCTGATAGAGTGCAATTCCTTCCCAAATCAACAGGAGCTGAGCGGAGATCAAAAGAAAGTCCCTAAAGAATGAATCCATGGAAGATCCCTTCAATCCAATGATAAGAAGCGCCAACATTCCATAAATTCCGGCACTTAATCCAATAACACCGTATTTACTCCAATTAGCCTGTTGAGAGTCCACCAGATACATAAGTTTCCTCAACTTAGCCTCCAATTCTGGCTTTTGCGTCTTCCTTTGATATTGATTGCTGCCGTTTTTGAGTTGCTCTATCTTGTTTTCAAGGCTTTCGCGTGTAGGTCGAACCTTGTCGCCCAACTCATTGAGTAGATCAACGTGGAGATCCTTGAAGATATGAGTGTCTTTCAGACATAGGAGGCCAAAGTCAAAAGCGATGGCAATCTGTATGAACGCCAGAAGATTGACACAATCTACCTGAGACATGCCAATCTTATAGTTTACGGGTATTGTTCATACCCTTTTTAGGCGACACCACATAAATCGCCTTATATTCAATCAGGGAAGAAGGATGGAACGAGTATCTGATCTGCCCCTCGCGATACGTTACGGACAGCATCATCGAGTCAAAATCCTCGTAATATCTGTGGCTCTCCTCAAACTTCTCTTTCAGGGCTTTCTTATTACAATCCAACAGAACAGAATCTTCAATGTTCTCACTCTCCAGCCGAGCTACCAACTGTTCGAAAGACTCCTGCTTTCTAACCCGAGTAACAGTTCGCCGTAACTTATGATCAAACCGGACATGTTTATGCTTTCTTGCGTAATAATCCTTATCGGCTTTGACTATTACATATAGACCGCTCGGGAGAGAGTCCCTCTCCTCTTGGGAAACCATAGAGCACAACAAAGTATCCCCGTTGGATATACGTTCGGGTGACATTGAGGAGCCATCTACATTGAACTGATGAAAATCATATGTTTTCACAGGCTCATTGCCAATATTGATCACCGGAGGCAGACAATCGGAATCGCGTGAAGTCTGAACACCATGAGCAGGATCTCCGGCAGCCACACTATTTGCAGGGGCATGCCAGTATTTATCTTCCCAAGAGCCGACTGAAAACCAATCAGCCACCCAGGACTTTATATTTTTGATTATCTTACTCATATCAGTCAAGATTAATTCCGTGATTCACCTTTGCAAAATTAGTAAAGGTTTCGTAATTCTGCAAATTCTCAGAACGATTTTTCTTAGGTCAGAATAAATTTTGAGTATAACCTATCAATAGGGTCTGCGAATTTGAAAACGGGACTCATTGACGGATTGTATTGTAATGATGGTGGGGATTGGATCAATCAAAATTCCATAGGAGGTTCCTCTCCGAGGTTCTTCGCTATGGGATAAAGGTTCTTTCTGGCCATCACCATTCCAATTGTCTTGATATCCTGCTGGCTCTCCAATAATTTGCTGATAACTGCCCAGAAAGGTCTTTCAGAAGCGAGCAAGGAACCGTCACTGTCGATATTGTATCTATGTTTTGCAACCTCAGCCAACGCACTTGCATCAGACACATTAATGGACTTTATTTTATCTATGATCGCGTGTTCTGGTATATGGTTCAAAACCGGATGGTTCATAAAATATGTTACACCATAGGATGACTTAGCAGAAAACACCTCTGGACATATCTCTACACAAAAGGCTCCGGTATCCTTTGAAAATAACTCTAAAAGTTTAGCAAAAGCCAGTGCCTGCTCCTGACGATCCATAGTCAAGATCTTGGAATTGATATAATCGTAGACCCATTGCAGAGCCGGATCAATCATCCCATGGATTGATCTAAATCTTGTCTTGGAATACTGATCCAATGTATTTGCATCAAACCAATAATCTATTCCCACTTTCAACCTCCTCTCAATATCATCTCCGCTCCAACCGCATAAAACCGAGCCAAAATTATATAGATATACTCCGGAATTGATGAAAGAGGAAAGCTCACTGAATCCACCCTTTACTGTCTCATCTGCCAGATTTTTTAAGCATTCCTCGGCCTCCTCATTACTCATTGACGGAAGACCTTGACTAAATCGTTCAAGACTTTTATCCGCGAGATTTACCTTTGGAGACAACGCTAATTTGTCTCTGACATAATCATGGACGCATTTAGTCATATCTATATTTGTTCCGTTTACTACATACCCAATCAACTCCGGGGATGAAATAGGCAAAAGCCCACAAGAACGTGATTTGAAATAGAACTCGTAGAACCATCGCTTATACTTTGCATCCTCCTTTGGAATGCCATTCGCATCAAACTTAGAATCTACTTCATTATCATCTATATCTTCTATTTTTTCAGGATGAAAAACAATCTCCATGGAATCAAGATAGAAGAACTCATCCAATTCCCTGACATTGACGCATGAAATCCGATTATTTTTAAGTTCTATAGAGAGAGCAAGAATTGTAAACCAACAGAATTTAAGAAATTCATTTTCGTCTACTCCTGAAGATCGGTCTTCCCTAAAGAACTGCACCAATGGCCTAAATATTCTATAGAAATGAGAGATGGCGAATTTTACAGTCCTAAGGTTGGAGAGCTCCTTGAGATAGTTTATATTACGTTGTGCGAAAGCAGACTTAGGGTTCAACGAGGAAGCAATGACCTCTCCTCTCATAAACGCTGCGAAGTCATCATCATTTAATTCCTTGATCATTGAATCGGCAGCCCCGGCTACATCAGCATTGAATTTAAGAGTCTTCTCCACAACCTTTTCCTTAAAATCAAGATGCTTCTTGTGGATTGTATTAAGATAATCCTCATGAGCAATGAGAATCACCTTGAAACCGAGATTCTCACTCAAATCATTGATAAAACCCAAAAGCTCGACCTCCTTGATCTCGTCACTCACTCTCTCAAGGTCATCAAGAATTATAACGGTATTCTTAGGAAGGAATGAGGTTTTGATCTTCTGTCTCATATCCAATGTATCAGAAAGATCAAACCAGTCCTTTAACTTCTTTGATTTATCCCATATTTTCTTAAGACTTTCGGTGAGGACATCAACTTTGCTCATAACACCTCTGGTATGCTCGTCAAGCCAACGGTCAGTTATGGCTTTTTCAATCTCCTTGATATCATGTTTACCGAAAAGAGAGACTATGACAGGAGAATACTTCCCTTTTTCTGCATCCAAAGTATCCTGAATCATCTTCAGAATCTCACCAGTAAGAGAAGAGTTTGTAGCATGTTTCTTTTCATCAAACTTAATGTTTTTGATATATGGCTTAAGTACATGCTTTACGAAGTAGGATTTTCCACTACCCCACGCACCTGATATCATTAGTGTACCACTATGAGGTACTTCCAAAAATGTCTTGACTCCCTGTTTAATCATAATGGAATAGATAGTTTCTTTCTCATTCAATATAACTCCCGATTTTCAAAGAATGTTCTATTCCAGAAAAAAGTTACTCTCAAGGGTTATTTTTTGACGTTTTTTGGGAGGCCATTGAAGAGGTGGGGGGGATGGTGAGGAGGATGGCGATGGGTTAGGAGGAGGATTCTTCTTCACTGAAGAGACGTTAGTACCATTTTATGAGAGTTTCGAATCATTAAAATAAATACTTTTCATCAGATCTATCAGTATAGTCAATCGGATTGAGATTCCATGTGGAGGCATGCTGCTCATACTTGATTCTTTCCGGTGAAGGAGGTTTCATGTAATCTCCAAAACGATTTGTCAAGAATCTTTCCAACCCCTCTGGTACGTTCAATTCAATTGTTTCAAATTTTACTCGTTTGGATCTGGCAAAATCGTCATATTTGTATTTACCATTTTTAAACAAAGCCTTTCCTAAAAAATTACAAAAGAATTCAGTTTTTGTGTCCCTCCATTTATAAACTTGTCTTAAGCCATAGTCAAGAAGAAATCGTTTAGGTAATACTTTAAAAGCCTTTACGACCATTCCTGCCATACCACTTCTACGTTTATATGTCTTATTGGCAAGTCCTTTCACAATAAGATATTTTGCCCAACAGTATTGCCAGTATTGAGTAAGTTTATTATCAGGGCATGTATGAAGTATGAAGATGTCGACGTATACTCCGTGGTGTATCTTCCACCCTTTCAGTATCTCTTCCTCATAATATGAATTGTTCAGCCTTAATTTGGATGTTATGACCTTCCCTTTAGAAGCTCCTTGCTCCTGAATTGTATAAGTCTCCTTATCTCCATACATTTCAAATATATCTCGAAATTTCTCATATTCCGTAGGTGTCATAAAGACATCAAGATCATCATCCCAAGGAATAAAACCTTCATGTCGTTTGGCTCCCAATGCCGAGCCGCCCATCAGCCTGTAGTTGATACCGTGTTCAGAACATAGTTTATCTATATATTGAGCTATGTTCAATATCACGTTCTGAAGATCCTTAAGTCCATAGGTGTCTTCTGTATCTTTTCGCATTAAATTATTCATACTTCATTCGTTTATCCATCAAACGTCTTACCAAATGTCTAAGAGATTTCGGTAAGGAATAATATATGTCAAATATGAATTTTCTTTTAGGTCGAAGATAATTATTTATTACGTCTTCTAACGGTTCCTCATTAAGAGCCTTGAAGAATGCCTCTCTTTCAGGGTTTAAAGTAGTGGGAGCAGATAGACAACCATTGTTATCAATAGCAATCTTGATGGGAAATTGTTCGGTAAATATCTTCTTCTGATGCTCAATACATTCGATTAGAGACTTCCCAGCCTCTGTATTTATAATTATCATCGATACACCATCCTTTGCATCCAATGATGAATCATATTTCTCAATACCCCAGAAATCTCCTAAAGTAATATCCGCTGTCCGTTCTGGCTTAGCCCACTTACAACTATAACATGAAGGTCTTAAAGTAATGTATTTCTGAAATCCGAAATAATATGGGAACTGATAATGCAGGCCATTCACTGTCATTTTTCTTTTTCCCTTCTCGCAAACATATGTGAACGATTGTGGATGTAACGCTTTATCCGATTTCGATCGGAATGCGAATGAAGTAATTTTACAATGGTTTTGACTTTCAATATAAGCTATCAACTTATTAAATAGACTCTGAGGAGGCACTCCATGACAGATAACCTCAACTGTAATTAAGAGATCATTCTTTCCGATGAAATTTTTAATTGCATTACATTGGCAAGGTGTTCCAGAAAACAAAGTAAGTATGCCTTCTGAAGTATCCTTTTTTATTTGAGTGTACACTCTCTCTAGATTACTCTGTATATATTTAGAACGATATAACGGTGATAAATCATCAATCTTGGTGGCGACTTCATGATGTAATTGTAAGTCAGAATCAAAAGCTGCACCCCAAACTTTTCCTCCTTTTTTTATTATCTCTTGTGCTAAGATTCCGAATATCCCTCCAGAAGATCCCGAATTTCGCTCATCTTTATTTACTGCAAAAGCAGCAATCGCACTATCACGTTTAGTATTATAACTTGGCTTTAATTCCGGACATATATTTTTACATTTCTTACATGAAATACATTGCTCCTCATCGACATGAGGATACATAAAACCTTCGTTATCTTCTGAAAAGGAGATACATTTCTTAGGGCAAGCATTCCCACACGCCTTACAACCACAACAATCAGAGTGATTCAATATGGATATGTTAGCTTCATTTACCATTACGCTCCCTTAATATCGTTGAACTGATTCCGTCAGTATGGGGTAAATACACAATCTCGACACCAACTGATGCAAATTTTTTTTCATATTCATTATATAGGTCTGTTCCTTTCCATTCGCTCCCATGAAACATAACATCAAATGGTGTAGATTGCCATGCAGCGAATTTATCCATGGAAACCTGTGGGATCACCTTATCTACATATCGACAGGCTTCTACAATAGCGGCTCTATCATGATATGGAATCACTGGCTTATGATGCTTATAATCCTCCACTACTTCATCAGTGCTAACTCCAACAATAAGATACTCGCACTGTTCTTTAGCTCGACGTAATATATTAAGGTGTCCTATATGGAACATATCGAACACACCTGTTGTATAACCGATTTTATATTTTTTCATTTCCTGAATAGTTTCTGAAATACTAATCCTCTTACACTGTTTGGCATAGCGACCTGGACCACGAAACGGACGGCAACATTGAAAACGTAACGAGGGATAGAGATCATCTTTTTCTTTAGCATGTAGTCCTGAAGACCTTTCTCACTCTTGAAATACTTCCACCCTCCACGACGGGCGTACATGTCTTTTCCTACACGGACATTGACAAGAGTTAGAGGTAAGTTTGCGAACTTACATCCTGCCTCAGCCATTCTAATCCAAAGATAGTAATCTTCATTGTAATGCCAATCTTGATAGTTTCCGACTGCAAGAACATCTGCTTTCTTAAACATCACTGTCATATGATTGAATGGACATCGGGATTTTGTATACAAATCAAGATCTTCTTGTTCGCAAGGAACTTCACGATTACCAATTATATTATCAGGATCATCAATAAATTCTGATATTTGTCCACCAACAATTGAGATCTCAGAATTTTTCTCAAAAAAACGTCTTTGTTTCTCGAATCTATCAGGAGCAGCAATATCGTCAGCATCCATTCTAGCAATGAGTTCATAAGAACATAGATTGACTCCAATTCTCATTGCATTGCCTAATCCACCATTTTGTGACAGCCTATAAACTCTAACATAGGGAATCTCTTTCTCTATAATTTTTACGGTATCAGATAATTCTTCTGATACGGGTCCGTCTACAATAATTACGACTTCATCCGGTGGGGTAGTCTGTTTCAATGAAATACTCTCTACTGCTACCCTGAAGTTGAAGGCATTATCGTTTTTATATACAGACAATAGGACTGATAACTTCTCCATTGTTTAACGATATAATATCTGCTAGATGGTGTATGACGTAACGGAACAATTGTGTCAATACATTAATTCTTATACAAGTACCAAATTATGATGCGGCTAGTTGAAGTAACCAAACAAGAGTCTCATTCTAATCTATTTTGTAATATAGCAATCTTCTATATTAACTATAGTCAAATTTCGCAAGTCTACAATATATATGTGCGAATAGGCTTAATCTATAACATCCCAATAAAAGACATAATATGTATAAATATACCTGGAAAATCAAAATTTTAGCAATTTTCAAAATTTACAAAGGTAGAATAGGTTGAAAAATTATTATGATGATTCTCGCCTAGTTACCAAACATTACGCCAAATTGAGGGATTATATAGCTTAATATATCTTAACAAATTGTTGCATCATAATTTTGTTATACGCCATAATTCCTGCTAATGTAGAGTATAATCCCATCCTCTTGAAACCGTAGAATCTTATACCTTTTACATATTTATCTATATATTCTAAAAGTAACTCATAGACATGTGGATCCTTATTTTTACTCTTACAATACATCTTAAAATGCCGAATTATAGTAAAGACAAGCATTAAGTATGCTTTTTTTTCAGAAGAATGACCTCTTAAGAATCGATAGGTCCTTTCACTTGCTAAAATTGAAGAATATCTTTTCATACTATAATCTTTTTGACCCATAGCAGAGCTGGATCGCAATTGATAGCGAAATAGTATTCTATTCACATATTGAATTTGTGGATTGTTAACCAATATTTTTGCTATGAATTCCCTATCTTCTCCATAATAAGTATCCGTATCAAATTTTAAATTGAAGTTATTGATGAATTCTCGTTTTACCGCAAATGAACACATACATATGGTCTGAGAATTCACCAGAAAATCGCCTAGTATATCATTTAACCTTCTAATTTTGTATTTTTTAAGCACCTTCCCTCTCTTCTCTTTTACAAAATCGAATAATAACATCTCGGTTTTATCTATTCTCCCATTTAATTCTGCCACTAATCCATCCTCTATAACATCATCGCCGTCTAAAAAATAAATCCAGTCTCCATACGCAAAAGTAATGCCTATATTTCTTGCTGCTGACACGCCCTGATTCTTTACTCTTTTTACTCTTATTCTAGAATCTTTCTGAGAATAAGAACTCAAAACATCAAAAGTATTATCAGACGAGCCATCATCTATGGCGATTATTTCCCAATCTTCATCTGTCTGTTTTAGGATGCTGTCGATTGTATTTGCTACGTATGTTTCAACATTGTAGCATGGAATAACTATACTTACCATTATAACCAAACATTTTCATATGGCATTATATCGTTGGCGTTCACTAACCACATACGAAGATATACCATAATATAAT
>JAIDSM010000125.1 GCA_029061225.1 Muribaculaceae bacterium | reverse complement strand
GGTTAGAATGCCGGCCTGTCACGCCGGAGGTCGCGGGTTCAAGTCCCGTCCGCACCGCCGAGGAGAGAGGAAGAGCAGTATGGTAAACTTCGGTTTCCTACTGCTCTTTTTGTGTTCTAAATATCAGGATTTTCAAGCGCCTTAAGGAGAAAATCACTGAGGTCTATCTTGACGGTGGCCGGCGATTGCGCGGCCACAACGCCGGCTCCGGTGGAGACGTTGCTGTAGCCCCAGACGGGTTCCGAAAGACCCATGTCGGCAAGGTCGCCTAAGATGAATCCCGAGGCCTGTTCGGCATAGCAAAGCCAGTTGTAGTAGCTTTCAGAGATGGAGAAAAGCGTCACGAGCCATCCGCAGTCCAGTGACTCAGGATTCCCGTCCCACTCCGAAATTAAGAATCTGCAGTCAGAGAAGCCGTAGGTAAGGCTCTTTGTCTTTCCGCGAAACTGTCGGTCGGAAAAGAAAAGGGTGTAATAGCTCCCTCCCATTATGTCTTCAAACGCATCTGTCTGCTCGTAGAAGACCGGATCAAGAGCATCGAAATTCTCTCCCCAAAGGCCTACGTAATATGCGCTGCGGCTATGCTGATCCATAAGTTCATCATCTGCCCAGAAGCCTTGCGGCATATAGGTAAGATACGACATTCGGTAGAAATCATCGGATGCTTCCGGATTCTCGAAATCCATGGAGATGCGGATGTCAAACGTCATGTTGGCGTCGATTCCTGACTCTGTATGAACGGGCTTGTTGGAAAACCGGATTACACTGGGTGTGAATACGACATTTGATATCTCGGCGGCAATCGGAACCGTGACCTCTGCTTCGGCTTCCCCATATTTGAGGCTGGAGGCATGGATTCGGATGCGGTCGCCTTCTTTCGGAAGGTAATCGCTGCCTACGGGCTGGCCGTTGGCGTAGATCTCGAGCCTCGCATCGTCGACTGAATGGTCTTGTTCTCCCTGCTCGTCTGTATAGACCCATGAGCGGCTTACCTTGACATTTATAGGGTTGCCGGCTGTGATCAGAGAGTTGAGGCATAGCACCGGCTTTGTGTCGAGGCGCGGATCGAAATCCTCATAGCATGATGTAAGAAGGAGAGGAAGGAGAAGAAGATGTATTTTTTTCAAAAGAGCCATGTGTAGGAAATTGAAGGTATGACGGGAATAAGTTTCATTTTCTGGAATACGGGTCGGGAACTATATTCGACCGACCATATGTTGTCGCCCACCTGAGTGTATTTGGTCTCATCCTTATATCCGGCCTGGATAGCGATTGTGTTCATATGGCAGTAAGCGTTGTAGAGACTGAATGTCCAGTAGCCGCGCCGGTTTCTGACGGTGCATGCCAGGTCAAGCCGGTGATAGAAGGGAAGCTGGTAGTTGTTGATAGGAGCCCTCAGCCAGGCCTCCCTGTAGTACCATCCCTCGCCCGGCAGGTCAGGACTTTCGAATTGCTGTGGCAGGAGTGTAAACCTGTTGCCGGAATGTCCTGTCCAGAGCGCGTTGAGCGATACCTTTTCGCTTATCTTCCAGTCGGCAAAAACCTTTATAGTATGGCGATGGTCGAAGCGTGCCGGATACCGGTGGGCGCCGTTGCGGTCGGCAAACTGGCGGTCGGCCCATGCCAGCGAGTAACTGATATGTCCGGTGAAGCGTCCGGTCTTCTTCTCCACCATCAGGTCTATCCCCTTCGCGCTCCCCTTGCCGGCTGTGAGGCGTTCGCTCCACGACCATGACTGGGGTCGGATGTAATATTCGTCGCGATAGTCGAGGATGTTGTGCATCCACTTCCAGTATGCGTCGAGCGTGACGGCGTAGTCTCCCTCTTTCGTCTGCCAGTATCCTCCTATCCCTATCTTATCAGCCGTCATGGGCTTGAAGTCTCCTGAGGTTGGCACCCAGCGGTCGCAGGGCAGGGAAATATAGGTCTGGTCAATGCGGTGTACATACTGCACCGTGTGGCTATAGGCCGCCTTCAAGGCGAGTTGGGAAGTGGGGGTGTAGCTGAAAGAAAACCTCGGCGAGACTCCTCCTTTCGTCTTTCCGTCGATATGGAAGAGCGACGCGTGCAGTCCTGCCTCGGCATGCAGGCGGTCTGATATGTTCCAGTCGTC
The DNA here is from genome assembly GCA_029061225.1 of Muribaculaceae bacterium. GTDB lineage: Bacteria > Bacteroidota > Bacteroidia > Bacteroidales > Muribaculaceae > Lepagella. The sequence continues at coordinate 21,701 of JAIDSM010000125.1, read as the reverse complement.
TTCCACATATGCGTTCACTTCACTCGCGTCCAGCGGCGAGGGAATGTCGCGGGTCTTTATGGTGATGTCGTTGTAGGTGTTTTCCTTCACCATGCGGTCAGGAAGAAAGGAATGGTAGGTATACGACGCTCCGAACCTAAGCCTTGTGCCGTCCAGTGGCCTCCAGTTGAAGTCGCCGCGTGCGCTGGCTGCGTGTATATTGTTGGAGCTCCATATCTTTTCATGAGAAAGTTCTGTATAATCGGGGTGGATATCCTTGTCAAGTATGTCGTAGCCCATCCCGGAGAAATATCCGGTGTAGGCTGCTGAAAATTCAGACGTAAGCGCGTCGTTCAGACGGTAATTCACTCCCGCCTGCGCAAGGACATTGCCCCATTTGAAGTCGTGTGTTTCGTAGTTGTAGTATCCTTCTTCGGGCTCATGTTTGTCTCCTCCACCTATCTTCAGGCGGTCGTCGCCGTAATATGCGTTGACAAATCCTGTGAGCCGGTTGGAGAAACGGTGGTCTATCCTGGCGTTGAAATCCATAAAATGATAACGCAGTATGGCCTTTTCGTCTCTATTTCTGCTGTTGACTATGGCGATGATGGGAATTGCGAGTATGTCATACCATGAGCGACGCAGACCCAGAAGGTAGGTTGTCTTGTTTCCTATCGGTCCCGATATGTTGAATGCTCCAGACGTAAGTCCGAGCCGTCCAGATCCGTGATGTCCGTCTTTGTGGACACCGTTTTTCAGATGCACGTCGAGGAAGGAAGAGAGGCGTCCGTCAAAGCGGGCAGGAACCGAAGTCTTGTAGAAATCAGCATATTTTATGATGTCAGTGTTGAATGGGGAGAAGAGTCCGCCGAAGTGCTCGACTTGATAGAGTGGCACATTGTCGAGCATGCACAGGTTTTCATCCGGCCCTCCTCCATGCACGTTCATGCCTGAGAAGCCTGCGTCTGATTCTGACACTCCGGGCAGGATCTGCAGGGCCTTGATAAGGTCAGGCTCCCCTAAGATAGCCGGAGTGCTGGCGATAGTGGCTCCGTCGAGGGTGTTGACTCCGCTTTTGGCTGTCTCAAGAGGATGGTTCTCCGGTTGCGAGACCACCTCTACCGGCTGGAGCATGGTCATCCTGACTGAGTCCGGAAAGTACGGTCGCGTGCTTAATGCTTGTTTTGGGGCGGTCGGCTTCTCTGTCTTCTTGCTCTTTGCCCTTTTCTTTAGAACCACGTTCTTCCCTTTGACCTTATATTCGATGTCTGTGTCCCGGAAGATATCGTCAAGCACCTTTTTTAGGGGTTGCTTGCGGGCGTCGACGGTAATGCGCATGTACTTCAGCAGGTCTGAGGAATAGACGAAGTTCTTGTCGGTCTGCTTCATTATGGATCTGAACACTTCGGCGGCGGGCCGGTCGGTAGCCTTGAGCGTGATGTTCTGGGCCGCAGCGGCAAGCGACATGGCAAGTAAAGCTGTGAATATGGCTGTCCTTTTCATATTGCAGATTATTGTTCTGTTACTTTCATGTCGGTGTCAAGGATATCGTTGATGGTCTCCACGAGATCGAGCGCCGAGCCTTCGTAGTGTAGCGAGAGGGTATACTGGTCCGGGTCTGCCGGTAGTCCGGTGACTTCCACTCCGTAGACTTCCCTGATCTTAGCCACGACCTCGGTAAGCGGAGCGGCCTCGAAGTCAATGACCCTTATTATCTCGGCAGGAGCGGTGGCCGGCTGTTCGGTTGCCGGAACGTATGTCTCGGGCTCCGCGAAGTTGTTGTGGTAGACGAATAAGGCGGCCGTGGCGGTGAAAATTGCGGCCACGGCGCAAGCCGCTGCAATACGTCCACGTGTCCACCATATGACTTTGCTGCCCTTTATGCGCCTGAGCGCAGGCTCCACTGCAAACATTCCCTTACGGTAATGCCGGGCTATGAATTTCAAGTTCTTTTCCATATTATCAGAAATCTATCCCAACTCTACCATTTCAGGTTGGCGTGCGAAGGCGATGATTGCAGCAAGCAATATGGCGGAAGATGCGAAGATTGTTCTTTTCATAACGTCTCTTATTGTTATCGTCTGCCATTAAGACGCAGCATATTCTTGAAAGTCCTATCGCTGCATGAAAAAAATCACAGGAATGGTAGGAAGAAGGGCTTATGTCCGGAAGATAGCTCTTCGCGGAGGCGGGAGAAAGCCTTGGTCATCTGGTTTTTGACTGTCTTTACGGAGATACCCATGCGCTCGGCGATTTCATCGTTGGATAGACCGTCGCGTTTGCTGAGCAGAAAGACCTCCCGGCATTTCTCCGGGAGCGAGTCGATCGCTTTCCAAAGGCGTGCGTCGCGCTCGGAGGTATCTACCGTCTCCTCATCGACTTCGGGAATATATTCAATTCCGACAGTTTCCTTACGGGCGCGAATGAAGGATATGCATCCGTTTCTGACGCTGCGATACATGTATGCCTTAAAGTCGTCGAACTCCTTTCCCTCCTCTGTCATCTGCCAGGCCTTCGCAAAACAATCCTCCACGATGTCTTCCGCGCTCTGCGCATCATCCACGATGCGGAGCGCGAACATGCCGAGAGGCAGATACATCCTTCGGAAAAATATGTCGAATTCCCGAGACGTCATAGAAACCTTAACTTTTGGCGACCGCAAAAATAGGCAATTTATGTCATTCCTCCAAATTTTGAGAGGCAAAAGAGATCATCCCTTGAAAAGTCTTAACTTATGTTTATGATGAATGTTATATTTAAAAGACATAACATACAAATGAAAGAGACACTTGAATTCCTGCGCCGGCTGACGGCCAACAACGACCGCGATTGGTTTAACGCGCATAAAGACGAATACTTGAAGGTGAAGGCTCAGGTAGAGGCCTTCACTCAGAAGCTCATTGAGGTGGTTACGGAAATCGAACCGGAAGCTGCTATGCTCACTCCGGCCGACTGTCTTTACCGCATCTACCGCGACACGCGCTTCTCTGCTGACAAGACTCCTTATAAGAACCATATCGGTATCTACGTCAATCCGCATGGGGGTAAGAAAAGTGAGTTTTGCGGCTATTATGTCCATATCCAGCCCGGAGAATGTCTTGTGGCAGGCGGAGCATGGTTTCCGGAAGCCCCGTTGCTGAAGGAATACCGCAGCGAGATATACCACAATATAGATGAATACCTTGGAATAATCCACAACCCGGAATTCGCAAAGCATTATCAGCCATACTGGCAGGATCCGTTGAAGACTGCTCCCAAAGGTTTTCCAAAAGATTGGGAGCATATCGACCTTCTGAAGCCTAAGAGTTTCGTATATTCCTCATCACTTGCCGATAAGGCCTTTGAGTCGAAGAATATCGTCAAAAAACTCTCGGATTTGTTCCGGATACTGAAGCCCTACAACGATTTCTTCAATTTCACACTCGAAGAGCATCCAGAGCTCGCTGTCCGCACCCCGAAGCGCCGCTAAGTGATCGCGGACGATCTATGCCGGCAAAGTCGTGACGTACGCCTCTTGCAATGCTATTCAAATGACACTTTACTCAAGAATTCGAGTGTCTCCAGTGTAGTTAGCGACCTCCGGGCACGTCCAGCGATGGCAAAAGGTAATTATGGCCATACTTTCTTATTTGCACCGCATTGTGTGGCTCGTGCGTCCGTACACATGGAATTTCATACCTTAGTCTGAATAAGTCTGGATAAAATGTGAAAAAATACTAAAACGCCAAGTGGCGATGTTACATTCTCGGAGTAAATCCGTCTATAATGATAGAGACACACTTTATCATGCATAATATTTAAGTAAAATGGAAATTGAAAACCCGGAAAGGCTCAGGCCCACCCGGGTTTTCAATTACTACAATAATCGGGAAAGATCTTAACCTTAAGCTTATCTGAGTTTAGAATCGAGTCATCAAACTGAAACTCATTGACGATGACTTTACCTACACCAAGTGTACGTGTTGTTCTTATAGCCATACCTCGAGCCTGCTCATAGTTTGGATTAAGATAGAATCCTTTTCCAAAATCCTTTCCTGGTTTACATTTGGTAAAATCTATTGTTTCTATTTCTACATTGGAACCGTGATAAAGAGTAATCATGCAATCTTCCCTCCTTCCCTGAAGCAGATGGCCTGTAAGTCTTCAACGGCATCATCAATGGATAGGGTATGCTCCGCTTCATAGCAATCGAATAAAAAATCTATACCCGAATACCGCCTAAGATAGGCATAGGCCTGTGGATTTGACAATCCATAACACTGAGCGAAAGCTCCAATACACGTTACAATATACTCTATCCTATTTCTAATCTTCCTTTTTTCCATATTCTTACATTCGTTTAAGAATTCAACTGCAAATATAGTGATTATTTTCTGATTAAAAAAATTCATGCTATAACATGAAAAAAGAGTCCTATTGACTTGTGGTTTTTATCAATTTTTCAAATAGAAAATCATATTATTTTTTGGATAAATCAGATGAAATATGTACTTTTGCCTAACGATACATTAGAAATTTATAATGGAAGATATGGAAGAGACTCTTGAATATGCTATTGGAATCCAGGACTTCAGAACAGTTAGGGAGGAAGGGTATGTCTATGTCGACAAAACTCACTATATTGCGAAGCTGCTCAGGTCGAAATCCCGATATTGCTTTCTTGCCCGTCCGCGTAGATTTGGGAAGAGTCTTTTTTTATCCACGCTCCAATATTTCTTCGAAGGGCGTCGCGAACTTTTCAAAGGCCTTGCTGTAGACACGATGGACTGGGACTGGGAGTCATATCCTGTGTTGAGGCTTGATCTTAACCCAGAGAAATATGAAGAAAAGGGAAGACTTGACATTCTCTATGACAATGCTTTCAGGAAATGGGAGAAAGAGTATGATGTTGACCATATCGCGGGATCTTTCTCTTCCCGTTTTGGGAATATCATAGAAGCGGCTCACAAAAAGACCGGTAAACAGGTGGTGATACTTGTTGACGAGTACGATAAACCCTTAGTGGCCAATATTAACAATAAGGAAAACATCGGCCATTACAGGGAAAATCTTTCGTCAGTCTACTCCAACTTCAAGAGCTCAGCCGAACATATCCGCTTGGTTTTTCTAACCGGGGTAAGCAGGTTTGGCAAACTGAGTGTCTTCTCCGACCTCAACAATCTTGTTGACCTATCATTTCTTGATGAATACGCAGATGTATGCGGTATCACCGAGAAGGAGATGCTTGACAATCTCAGGATCGGTATCATCCGGCTTGCCGAAAAAGAAGGTATAGGTCAAGACTATGCACTCCTACAGCTAAAGAAGAACTATGACGGTTACCGTTTCTCAAAAAACGGTAGCGACATCTACAATCCATGGTCATTGCTCAATGCCATGAAGGATTCCGATATATCAAATTTCTGGAACGATACCGGCCTCCCGAAAATCGTTGCCGAGACGCTCAAGCGCGTCAATGCCGACCTTGAGTCTATGTTCGACACATACTGCACCCTTGATGACTTGAAGGGCCTTGACCTCATCACACCCCAACCCCTTGCCCTGCTCTACCAAACCGGCTATCTTACCATCAAAAGCTATAATCCTAAAATCAAACGCTACCGTCTCGGCATTCCCAACGAGGAGGTGAAGAAGGGCCTTTTCAATGTCCTCCTTCCGTATTACATCAAATGCCGCTCCGATGAGGAGGCTAAGAAGCTTGTCGGCGACATGGTGGTCTACTTCATCTTGGGCGAGCCCGACAAGGCGATGAAATGCATGCAGGCCTATTTCGCCGGTATCCACTTCAAGATGAAGATGGACAACGAGAACAACTTCCACAACGCCTTCTTCCTGCTCATGGACCTTGTCGGACTCGAGACCGAGACAGAATCCGCCACCTCCGACGGCAGTATAGACATCACGGTCAAGACCGATGACTACATCTACGTCATCGAGCTTAAATACGACGGAAGCGCCGAGCAGGCCTTGAAGCAGATTGAGGAAAAAAAATACGACCGCAAGTTTCAGATGGACGGCCGTCATATCATCCGCATCGGTGTCAACTTCTCTTCCGAGACCCGCTGCATCGAAGACTGGAAAATCGAAAGATGATGATACTATGCCTTCGTCATTAAACGCTGTAAATTTTATTTATGGAAAAAATTATTCTTAACGAGCACAACAAGCAGGAGTATCCGCCCATGCATACGGCTGAGCATCTCCTCAACGGCGAGATAGCCCGTCGCTACGGGTGTGGCCGGGCATTCAACGCTCACATCGAGCGCAAGAAGTCGAAACTCGACTATCATATGGCGCGTGCCATCACACCCGAAGATATTAAATCACTTGAAGACTACGTCAACGCCATAGTGGCAGAAGATGTCCCCGTCACCGAGGAATTCATTACTCAGGCCGAAGCCATAGACCGTTTCGATATGAGCCGTCTCCCCGAAGGAGCCTCTGATACTGTACGCGTAGTACATATCGGTGACTACGACCAATGTCTCTGCGCCGGCACCCACGTCAGCCGCACCTCAGAGATTGGCACGTTCCGCATCACCAGCACCCGCTTTCAGGACGGTGTCCAGCGCATCGTCTTCAAATTAGGCTGATCATTCTATGTGATATGGTCTAACTCAATATCTTTGATAGTCTGATGTCCGACCCAGGTGTCTTTTTTTTCAAGAGTACCTTTTAATAATACATATGCTGGCAGATGTATCTTGCTGATTCTATTATCTTTTGAGTAACCGTCTATATAAAAGAAAAGGTCATCCGATGTTGAATATTTAAAACTGATTGAAAACCTGTCTTAATCTATGGAAAGAAAATCATATTATTTTTTGGATAAATCAGATGAAATATGTACTTTTGCCTATCGGGAATGGATGAATACAAACCGAAGACTAAGATATGGAGAAGAAAATAAAATACGCGATCGGCGACCAGGACTTCAAGTCACTCAGAGAAGGCGGGTGTGTTTACATCGACAAGACATCTAATATAGATAAGATAGTCAACTCAGGTATGAAATACTGTTTCTTAGCCCGTCCGCGTAGATTTGGAAAGAGCCTTTTTTTATCGACTCTCCAATATTTCTTCGAAGGGCATCGCGAACTTTTCAAAGGCCTTGCTGTAGACACGATGGACTGGGACTGGGAGTCATATCCTGTGCTTCGACTCGATCTGAATCCGGAAGAATATAAAGAACAAGGAGGGCTTGATGTCCTGTACAATGATACATTCCAGAAATGGGAGGAGGAATACGGCATCGTGGAGATTGGAGGATCCTTCTCGTCAAGGTTCAGAAGAATAATAGAAGCCGCTCACAAATATACCGGAAGGCAAGTGGTAATACTTGTGGATGAGTACGACAAACCTTTGGTAGAGAACATACATAACAAAGAAAACATCGAACATTATAGAAGTAGGCTCTCTGCTGTTTACTCCAACTTCAAGAGCTCAGCGGAACATATCAGACTGGTGTTCCTGACAGGAGTAAGCCGATTTGGGAAACTGAGTGTGTTTTCCGATTTGAATAACCTAAAGGATCTCTCATTTCTTGATGACTATTCCGACGTATGCGGCATCACCGAAAAGGAAATGCTTGAACATCTGAATCCGGGTATCTGCCGGATGGCAGAGTCAAACGGAATGTCCTATGACAGTGCCTTACGGGAACTTAAACGCAATTATGATGGCTACCGTTTTTCCGAGAAAGGGAGCGACATATATAATCCATGGTCACTTCTCAATGCACTCAACGATGCCAAGATTTCAGACGGCTGGAACGATACCGGCCTTCCGAAAATCGTTGCTGAGACGCTCAAGCGCGTCAATGCCGACCTTGAGTCTATGTTCGACACATACTGCACCCTTGACGACTTGAAGGGCCTTGACCTCATCACTCCCCAACCCCTTGCCCTGCTCTACCAAACCGGCTATCTTACCATCAAAAGCTATAATCCTAAAATCAAACGCTACCGTCTCGGCATTCCCAACGAGGAGGTGAAGAAGGGCCTTTTCAATGTCCTCCTTCCGTATTACATCAAATGCCGCTCCGATGAGGAGGCTAAGAAGCTTGTCGGCGACATGGTGGTCTACTTCATCTTGGGCGAGCCCGACAAGGCGATGAAATGCATGCAGGCCTATTTCGCCGGTATCCACTTCAAGATGAAGATGGACAACGAGAACAACTTCCACAACGCCTTCTTCCTGCTCATGGACCTTGTCGGACTCGAGACCGAGACAGAATCCGCCACCTCCGACGGCAGCATAGACATCACCGTCAAGACCGATGACTACATCTACGTCATCGAGCTTAAATATGACGGAAGCGCCGAGCAGGCCTTGAAGCAGATTGAGGAAAAGAAATACGACCGCAAGTTTCAGATGGACGGCCGGCAGATCATACGCATAGGCGTCAACTTCTCCTCCGAGACCCGCTGCATCGAAGACTGGAAGATCCAAAAATGAGGGAAGGCCTTCTGTCTCAAAATACTCCGGTCAATCGAAATGATAAGACAAAAGCGAAGGAGGACTTTAATAGTCAGTTCCTTCGCTTTTGTAATATTATGAATTAAGGCCCCATTTTTTATGATACGGGGCCTAAGATTATTTCCAACTGAATTTATAAGTTTCGATGTATTCATTTCCATCCCAGCTTTCTACGATCTTAAGTTCATCCGGAAGCCCGGCGGTGTTAAGATTCCATTTAAAGCTGCGGGCATCGTCCGGATCATCCGCGTCAACGCCTCCGACCGGTAGGTTTTTGGTGGATTTTCCAAGCAGGCCGCCGAAGTAGGCTATTTCGATGACATCCATGTCTACATAATATATCTCATCGAAAAACATTATATTCCCTTTGTTGGGAATAACTTTCGGATTCTCCTGATCGGTATAATTGAAGACATATTCAGACCGATAGCCATATCCGGTTTCGACCACTTTGGTTATATTGCCGTCAGTGTATGTGATCCGGAATTCACCCTCGTCGCTGCTGTTCATGCTGATCAGCTGTCCATCGGAATTATACTCAAAATCCCAAGTCTCCGTATCGTTGTCTTCATCAGTTGAGATTTTGATGGCATGAGTTGCGTAGCCTTGAGCATTGGTCTGGATGTAGATGTCATTGTTGCCGTAATAATTTATTGTCTTCATCCGGACATCATAAGTCGCGGCACGTGTAAACTCTCCATACTCAAAGGTCGCTATCACTGAACCGTCAGAGATAATGGATGTCAGTTGTCCTTTGTCGTTTGTATTGAAGGAATACCCGTCAGCTTCTGCCGGTAGACCTTGCGAGAAGACGTTCTCAGTCGTAGGGTCTGCCGATTGACTGTCTTTAGGTTCGTCGTCGTTGTTGCTGCAGGCGGTTAGTCCGAAAGTTGCCATCACGAGAACCGCAGTTAGAAATTTAAAAAAGGTTTTCATTTTTTTATTCGCCTCGGTCTTCCTCTCGTCGGCGTTTCGTGGGGTGTAAAATGATAAAAAAGCGCAGGAATCTGTATCTGTTGCCGTCCTACGTTCTGAGGCTTCTCGCATTGCCCTATTCATGTCGGACGGCAACGCAGAAGCCCACGCATATATGCAACATATGCGTCCGGTAATGTCTTTCACAAGACAGATCTCCGAATGCATGACATTACATACCACGGGCATCTACCGTTGCTCAATCCTTGACATGAATAAGAAAAGTTTGCGAGACATTCCAGAACGTCAAGAATCAGCGCGGATAAACGCTTTCAAAATAATATATCTCTTCCGACGCTCAAAACGAGCATCGGAGCAGTCCCTCCCTCTTAGTCCCCGGACCGGGGCTCCTGATGTCGGTCTGCATCCGCAAAGTTAAGACTTATTTTTGATTCCTGCAAATCTATGGAAAGAAAATCATTAGATTTTTTGGTTAAATCAAATGAAATATGTATATTTGCATCGAACTCGTCAGGAAAAGGTGGAAAGTTTAATAAGAACTCGATAGGAAAAGGTGGTGAGTGTAATGAAAACTCGGTAGGAAAATGTGTAACATTCCCTTGGCTTTATTGCCTTGCCTATTGCTTTCGCTGTAGATATAAGATATTGAATTGGTTTATATGTATAAGAGAAAAATTGAAACGCGACTCAAGTCTTGGCTGATAGATTCTTCACATAAACCTCTCGTGGTGAAAGGTGTGCGCCAATGTGGGAAAACATCTAGTGTGATGGCTTTTGCAGAACAGAATTTTAAGCATATAGTGTATCTTGATTTCAGGGAACATCCGGAATATAAGAAGTTCTTTTCTCCGAATCTCGATGTCAACGCAATTATCATGCGTATTACTGCAGCAATGCCTGATGTCGTAATAGAGCCAGGTGATACATGTTTTATCTTCGATGAGATTCAGGACTGTCCAAAAGCGAGGGGTGCTCTCAAATACTTCCATCTTGACGGACGATTTGAAGTTATGAGTACGGGGTCTCTATTAGGGGTAAACGGTTATAAGTCCAAAGAAGAGATGGAAGAAGAGCAAGAAGCTTCAATCCCTGTAGGATTTGAAGATATCCTTAATATGTATCCTATGGATTTTGAAGAATGGCTTTGGGCGAACGGAATAAAACAGATGCATATTGATTATCTGAAGAAATGCATGGATGAAGTAAGTCCCGTTGAGGCTGCGTTGCACGACCGTTTCCGTGAATTGCTATATCAATATGTCATTGTTGGAGGTATGCCCGAGGCAGTCAGTGTCTTTCTCAAAACAAAACAGATTGGTAAGGTCTTAGCTGTTCAGCGTCGAATCATTGATGAATACAAAGCGGATATGGTGAAGTATGCCCCGGCAGTCGACAAATCGAGAATACGCGAATGTTTCGAATCAATACCGGCGCAGCTTGCTCGTGAATATAAAAAATTTACCTATTCGGTAGTCAAACCGAGAAGCAGAGGACGCGACTATGTAGGGAGTCTTCAGTGGATCGAAGATGCCGGCATCGTTAAGCGTTGCTATAACACTGAGATTACGGAACTTCCCCTTGACGGAAACAAGATTGCGAGCGAGTTCAAGGTATATATGGCGGATATAGGGCTCCTGATTTCAATGCTTGAGGATGGTACGCAATCAAGTATTCTCGAAGGAGACCTATTTGGATATAAGGGTGCTATTTTTGAGAATCTTGTAGCTGATATGCTCGGAAAAATGGGAAGGAAGCTGTATTATTACCATAAAGATGGCGGTGTAGAACTTGATTTCCTAATGCGTTATAATGGTAGATGCGTGCCTGTAGAATGTAAGGCACGAAATGGTAATGCGAAGTCAATGCGTACTGTTCTCAGTCATCCCGAGAAATATCGGGTGGAAAGTGCGATAAAGCTTGGTGACTACAATGTCGGAATAAAGGACAATATGCTTACCCTTCCATTGTATATGACATTTCTATTGACTGAAGTGTGAGACTTCTTACACCCTGTGTGAGCTATCTAAGCAAAATGGCCTGCGTCTTCTCGTGCCTCAGGCTTGGCATCTGCGTCCCCACGGGTGCCCCTATATAGGTCGGATCGCAGATGGTAAACTTTCTGCCGTCAATTTTCATTGCGTCGCCGGCCACATCTTCGTCGAAACATACCGCAGTGGCAAGATGGTTGGGATAGTACACCAATGCCACATCTATCCCTATGAGATCCCTAACCAGTCGGGAAAAGAGAATCGCCCTGTCCTCGCAGTCGGAGTAAGGATAGAAAAGTGTCTCCTCCGAAAAGAACGCACGGTCATGACCCCAGACATTACTGTCATATCCATATGTAAGACCGGTCTGGACCAGATTCAATATTTTCTCTACCGCTTGCAGTTGTGTCAGTCCCTCTACCTCACGTTTGATGATGGGATATATGGCTTCTTTAGTGCTTTGTGCCAAAGGTGTGTTGGCATATATCGCCCATCTTGTCAGTTGATTGCCGTCAAGCTGCGACGAGGGAAAATCGTTATAGAACTTGATCAGGTTCTCCGGCACTCGGCTTTCAACGCTCAGATCCCGGAATCTTGTAGACTTAATCGTTCGCGGTTCAGACATTCCGTCGCCAAGAAGCTGCTCCTTGTCGATGGCGAGCGACATCGGTGTTTCTCCTGTGAACGGAGTGTTGCAGATCCGTATGGAGCTGGAGAGGTCCCTTCCAAGCGGATAGAAGTTCAGACCATTGATGGAATAGTATCTTTTGTCATATTGCTGATGCCGGGTTCCGTAGAGCATCACGAGTTTTCCTGTGTCGGTCGCAAGCCGCATCTGATAGCCAGACTGGCAATATAGAAAGGCTGTCAGCAGGGTCGCTCCATTGGGGTCATCGCAATATTGCCGCCCAAGCCTGTCAAGATACATAAGGTAGGCCCAGTCGCATAGATTATGCCGGATTCGCGTCTCAAGGCAGTCGCGTATTGCATTGTTCAGTCCATCTTCGCTCAATATGCCCCAGGCTTCGGCGATTGCCTCCGGACTGCAGTCTTTCAGCTTTATCTTGGCAACCTCCGGCAGGCGCACTTTTCCCTCAATGCCGTAGAAGCCGATCTTGATCTGATTTTCATCGGGAGCAGTGATTTCCCGTATAGGTTCTATAGGCTTAGGCTGGGGCGTTTCCTCTATCGGACTTATTTCGATGGGTTCTATTGCGGGCTTAGAGTTGATAGGTTCCTCTATAGGATTTCCATCTATCGGTGTTTCCTCTATTGGAATCTCCTCTATCGGTCGTTCGTTTATCCGATCGTCTACCGGATAATTATCGTCGGGAGTAATGCTCTCCTTCTCTTCTTCGTCTTTTACGTAGGGACGCGGAGGAATTTCGTCATCATCCTTTGGCGTAGGGATAGGTGGCTTACTTTCAAACCGTTCCCAAGATTTCTTGAGAAACTCAATATACTTCTTATTGCATTCTTTCCTGAACTCGCCGTATCGGCTTTCCGCCTGCTTCTTAAATTCGGCGTATTCCCTCGCAAAATCCTGGGCGAGCCCCGTGCCGTTGAAAAGGACAGCGAGGATCACCGACATGGAGATGGATATCGTTCTGACGCGCATAGGCTTTTAGACTTAATTATGCATTATGAATTATGCATCCCTACTTACAGTTTATATGTATACAAAACCAGATTCCGTCCTTCGATCGCGACCCATCCGAAGGCATTCGCGAGTGGATCGTAGAATGCATTGATTGGTGCGCTCTTTCCGAATTTCTTATCGTCGATCATTACGTAGTCATAATTCCCGTTGGCGGTAAGGAAATGCCTGTTGGAGGTATCCTTGAGTGTTATGTCGATGCCGTTGGTCCAGTCGCCGTCTTTCCATTGTCTCATCGACTCGAACTGGTGGGGTTCCCATGCATCCATATGCCGCCCCTTCATCCGTATTGTATTGGTCAAGGCGTCGAAATATTCACCTTCTTTGATCTGCTCGACAGTCTGATTCTGAATCACGATATAAGGGTAGACCCATTTGGTGCCGTTGTTGTATTCAAACCTCACTATGCACACTCCGTCATCGGTGATGTAGAAATTGCGAAGTCCGATCGTTTTCGGATCAGCATCCAGATCAATCGGCATGACATAAGGGACGCCGTCGATGGTAAGCAGGCGATATCCCCTTGAGAAACGGGCCTGATGTTGTCCGTTCGGGCTGGTGTAGACAGGGTCTTCTTCCCTGGCGTCCCAGACTCCGTCGCCACGGCACTCATATATGGCTCCGTCGTTGTCGTGCCGAAATATCTTCCCCATTCTTTTGAATGTAAAGAGGTTTCTGTTGAGTGCCATCTCGAGGTTTGGTGTGCCGTCTGAATTGAACTCGCTTGCATTTCTCTTGTATCCTATGTTTTCATATGGTCCAAGTTTATGGCCGTCTATGACGATATACTCCTCATTGCCGTCGGAATACGTATATATGCAGTTGTCTTTTGACTCTACGTCAATCCAGTATACCGTCAGGTCTTCAGACGTGACTACAGGTTCTCCGTTCAGTATGAATGTGAGTTTGGAGTTATTGCGGTTTTTGGTCATGCATGCGAATCGGTGACCGGAGGTCTTCATGTTGGAGAAAAACTCATGTTGGAAGAAATCCTCATTGGGCCCGCATGAGTAGAGGACAGTACGCGTAGGCTTCTGTCCGTATGCGAGCAGCGAAGTGAGCGCTATAAGGCATGAAAGGATGGTATGCTTCATTTCTGGCCGAAATTTACGATTTCAAGATCTACGCTACTTTCAGGAGAGTAATTGACAGCCGGGACCTGCATCTTGTTCTGCTTCACCAGAGAGGCCCTTTTGACGTTGGTCGATATATATGATGCCAGATCTCCGATTGTTGTGTATCCCTTGGTCTCTTGAAGTCTCTTCAGGAGGAAATAAGTGAAGAGGCCATGGCGGCTGTCATCGTCCGGATATGCGGTGTCGTCTCCCTGTGTCGCCGAGATGACCGCTACATTGCCCGAGAGTTCTTCCTCCGAAGGCTTGATGGCGACTCCTTTCGCCGCTGTCAGCATTTCTCCGTTCCTTTTGGCCCCGCTGAAGCATGCATCGAGGAGCACGAGAGTGGAATTAAACTTCATTTCGCCCAGTTCATCATAGAGCTGCGAGAGGGCGTAGCCGCTTTCCGGATCGTTGGCGATGCCGTCCGAGGGGAGAAGATATGCTTTCCTCGACCGGTCGTCGGGCATGCCATGTCCTGAATAATACAGGATTAGGTCGGCGTCATTCCCGTAGGCGTCGGAGATGTTTCGGGCCCATTTTATCTCAGACCGCAATTGATTGCGGGTGGCGTCAGCGCGTAAATGTATGTTCTGGACCGGGATGCCAAGGGTCTTGATGCAGTATTCCTTAAACTTGTTGCCGTCGTTGTGTGCGTAATTCACATTCGAGATTCCGTCTTCGAGATAGTTTTCATTGCAGAATATCAATACGAAGGTGTTGGGATTCTTATGACGCACTACAGGTATGTTGACGTCTACGTCCGAAGGCCCGCTTTGATTCGCCTTGTTTTGAACTGTGTGGGCTATAGGCACTGAGGGCTTTGCGGCTGCGGGCTTCTCATTGAGCAGCGCAAGTCCTTTCGGCCCGGCATTGCGGAGGTCGGAGACATATGTCGGATCATTGATCTGCTTCTTGCATTCCCCGCGAAGCAGGAAATATTTCTCTTCCGCTGGCGAATATGTCAGAGCTGTCCCGCAATCTATGACGGCATAGACGAAGTCTCCCTTCTTGGCGTAAGCGGAGGCTCTCTTGTAGTAGAGCTCGCCCGACTTCGTGTCAGTGCCTTTGATGATATCGGTCATTATCGTGATGGCCTTGTCGTAGTTGCCCTGATCCATGGCGGAAGCATAGTCGGCCCCCGTATATCCAAGTCCCGTCGTTGCGGAGTTTAAGAGTATGGCACACAATAGCGATCGAAAATAACTTTTCATTTTCGTGATCTGATGGTTAATGGGAGTTCCTTTACTGTCACATTATGGTTGTTGCGTCTCAACGATCCAAGCCATTGCTGGAATGACGCGCCGCTCAATTCCCGAGGGAGGTTCTTTTCTGTCTGGGAGTCGATCGCTCCTTCGATGTCATCACTGGAAAAAATGACGTATACGGTGTTGATTTCATGAGGACTGGATGTGGTCAGCACGTACTCGTCTACCGTCCTTCTCTGTTCCGGCGAGCAGCTGGATTTATCGAAAAAAACGTATGGTTCCGACGCGAGGATAGCGACATTGGCCTCTTTCTGCCTGCGGTAGGGCAGCAGCCTGTAAGCATTGTTGCTGTTGTCTACTAAGTAGACAAGAAGATGTCCTGCTACCGGGGAGCTGAATGAGAGATACATCTGGTCATCGTTGTAGAATTCCATGTCCTCAAATCGGGGCTCGATCCCGTTTTTCAGGATTTTCGCTTCTATTTCTGTCTTATTTGTCGGGTATTCCCGTATGATCCCGCTTACCGAGGCCTCTACCACAAGCATTCCGTCGACATACTTCACATCATAATCCGGACCTTTTGTGGTCTCTATCCATTCTCCTCTGACCTCGCTGCCCCCTTTTGAGGAAAACGTAGTGCGGGTGTCAGTGCCGGATGATTCTATCGAGGTGGTGTTGACCTGAGAGACATGACTGCCGAATTCCTTTTCTATCGCGTCGATTTTTGCCCGGTCGAGCGCGGTATGTTTCGCCTCCTCCAGCGATACGTTTTCCGGCACATGGTATGTATATCTCGCAGAGACTTTCGCTGTCTTCTGCGAGATGCAGGTCATAGCCGAAAAGGCTATCGATAAGATGACAATCAGTCTCTTCACGCTCACCAGCCAAGAAGTTGGTCAAGTTTTTCATGAAGGGCATCCCCTCTCTCCTCGAGCTCTTTCTTTACAGCGTTCTTGGCGGCGGCCTTTGCCATCTTCTGGCTGTAGGCGACGCGCACAAGCACTTCTTTATTGTTGTTCTTCAAGTCGCGGTATACCTCCACAACGGGGAGAACCCGTCCGATGCTCTGTGAGATAAGGTTTTTGGAAGCCATCACGCTGCGTGCTACAGAGGCTGCCTCTCCCTGGTCCATCTGCTCGTTGGCCACAGTGTTCTCGATGAGAGCCGTCACTTCGGTCTGGATCTGACCGGCGAGATTCTGCTTGGCCAGTTCAAGTGCCTGCAGTTTGGCCGCGTCATAGTTGCCTCCGGTACTCATGGCTTCCGCCATGATGAATTCGGGAAACCCGTCGGCGTCAAATTGATACTGCATCATATACGACTTATCAAGCTGTTTGTCAAGGGGCAGGGCACCCGGAGCGGTCTTCCATCCTTCTTTCGAAAGTTTCTTCGCTTCTTTCTGTGCGCTTTTGGTCGACTTCTCATTGAGTTCCTTTTTAGAAGCCTTGGCGAGTTCTTTCCTTTCTTTCCTCTGTTCTTTAGTGGTCTGGGCATAGGATACGCCGGAAGTGGCGAGAAGCATCATTGTAAGTAGAGCTAAAAAACTTTTCTTCATAGTAGTATAATGTTGGTAGTTTTGTTTATGAAATTGTCGTCATCCTTCCGTGACCATCCGCAGGTGGGCACGCGAAAGCCGATGTTAAATACAAAATTACGACATATTTCCGATTCCTGCAAATATCATCTCATGAAAATTACTTCGTTGCCATGAGATGAGGCCGAGGATATAGACTCGCGTAGTCAGGATTTCGGTGTGAGGGTGACGAGCGGCACGAGCATCTCCTGAAGCGATATGCCCCCGTGCTGGAATGTCCCTGTGTAATACTGCACGTAGTAGTTGTAGTTGTTCGGATAGGAGAAGAAGTCCTCGTTGGTGGCCATGATATATGTGCTCGAGAGGTTGGGCGAGGGGAGGCCGAACTTCTTGGGATCCTTAATCTCGTATACCTGCTTCGGGTTGTAGTTGAGGTTCTTTCCTACCTTATAGCGCAGATTGGTGTTGGTGTTCCTGTCTCCTATCACCTTGATCGGGTTGTCGACGCGGATAGTGCCGTGGTCTGTGGTCAGCACTACCTTATAGCCGAGTTCCGCTATGCGGCGAAACATATCGGCGGTCGAGCTGTGCCTGAACCAGGACTCGGTCAGCGACCGGTAGGCCGCGTCGCTGTTGGCCAGTTCGCGTATCATCTTCGACTCCGTGCGGGCATGGCTAAGCATATCGATGAAGTTCATGACTATCACGTTGAGCTGCACGTCCTTGATTGAGTTGAGCTTGGCGATAAACTTCTCGCATGCCGATGAGTCATTGAGCTTGGTATAGGTAAATCTGTCTTTCCTCCGGTAGCGCTCAAGCATCGTCGCTATCAGTTCCTCCTCATGGTTGTTAAGGCCTTCGTCCTCATCTTCCTCCACCCAGAGCTTCGGAAACATTTCCTTTATCTTAAGCGGCATAAGCCCTGAGAAGATTGCGTTGCGGGCATATTGCGTGGAAGTGGGAAGGATGGTGGTGTAGAGGTCTTCGCTTACATTGAAGAATTCCGAAAGAAGGGGTTGCACGCATCTCCACTGGTCGAGCCGGAAGTTGTCTATGAGCACGAAGCAGACCTTGTCTCCCGCATCCAGCATCGGGAAGATGCGGCGGCTGAAGATGTCGGGGCTCATTAGATGCTCGCGTCCCGAAGTGATCCACGACTCGTAGTTGCGCTTGACAAACTTCGCGAAGTTGGAATTGGCGTCGCGCTTCTGCATCAGCAGCATCTCGTCCATATTGCTTTCGGAGTCGGAAAGCTTCATCTCCCAGTAGACTAATTGCCGGTAGCAGTCCATCCAGTCGTCGAGCGATGAGGCTGCGTTGATGTCGGCGGATATCTTCTGGAAGTCATGCATATAGTTGGAGGAGGTCTGCTCTGCTATGATCTTGGCGCTGTGGAGGTTCTTCTTCAGTGATAGAAGTATCTGCATCGGATTGACGGGCTTGATCAGATAGTCGGTGATCTTGTTGCCGATGGCCTGATTCATTATGTTCTCCTCTTCCGATTTGGTGATCATGATGACCGGGACGTCGGGGTGCGACTGATTGATGCGGGCAAGTGTCTCAAGACCCGAAAGTCCGGGCATGTTCTCGTCGAGAAGCACGAGTGAAATGCCCCCGGTGTCAAGCGTGTCCAGCGCGTCCTGACCGTTGCTGACGGTCACGATATCGTAGCCTTTGTTCTTCAGAAACATTATGTGGGGCTTGAGGAGATCTATTTCGTCGTCTGCCCAGAGTATCTTGGTCATAATTTTTGGTCTTCAGTGTTTGTTTTTAAGTCTTCGGAGTTCTCGGATTGCTCTGATATCTCAGATTCTTCGGATTGCTCTGACATCTCGGGTTCTTCCGATTGCTCTGTGTTCTCGGATCCCCCCGATATCTCGGATTCTTCCGATTGCTCCGCCCCTTCCATAGCTGCCTCTTCGGCCTCTTCTGTCATGGCGTTCTCTTCGAAGCGGAAGTATTCTTCAAAAGAACGCCCTTCTTTAAGGAGAAGTTCAAAGTTATATTTCGATATCATGATCGGACGCACTCCTTCAGGAAGCTGGAAGTCACGGTTTGTCATGACTCGGCGGTAGTTCTCAAGCTCCCTAAGATTGCTGAATCCTTTGATGACTATCATGCCTACGTTGTCGAAGCTCATAGGCTCGAGGTCGAAGTCCTTCACCACGAAACTCGAGAAGTTGAAGCGTGCTACGTCGTAGAGCAGCAGGTTGCCGTTGATTTCATCGCGGGGATAGGCCAGCACGAGATATTGCGGTGAGTTGGGGTCCCTCTCGAAATTGGCGGGCTGTCCGTCAGATGTCGGTGCCGTGTCCGATGTCGAGAGGCGTATGTCCCATATCATGCCTCGGGTGTTTGATCCTCCGGAATGTGGCTTCCTCCCTTCATTGAGGCCTTTCAGCATGGCTCCCGCTACATCAGTCATGTCTGTATCCGGCCATTTCTTTAGAAGTTCCGTCAGACGTTCCTTGAATTGGTCGTAATCTCCTTCTGTGAGATAAGATAGAGCGTCGATAAACACGAACTTGGGCATGATGGCCGAGAGGGGATATTCTGTCTCCATCTTGCGGGTGATGGCGTGTACTTCGGCATTCCGGTCGGCGAGATAGTCGGCATATGCGTCGGCATACATCTGCTGTTCCACTTCATGCATCTGCTTCAGACGCTCAAAATAGTTGGGATCCGCCATCGCCTTGCCATAGGGCGACTCGGGGAACTCCGCCATGATGAGGCTTCTCCATAGCTCCATTCCTGCTTCATCGTCGCGACGGGCCGCCATGAGATACATGTTGTAATATATGTCGAGGCGGTAGACATTGTCGGGATAGTCGGCGAGGAGTTTGTCAAACTCCCCGCGGGCTGCCGGAAAGTCCTCAAGCTTGTCCTTCAGGATGAGGCCCATATTGTAGAGTCCTTCCTGAATTACGTCGTGTGCCGTGGCTTTCTGTTCCTCCGTCTCTGGAAGTAGAGCCAGATAGTATTCCGGAAAGTGCGGGTCTGTGGTATGGTCCGGTTCGCCTTCTTTCCCTTCTTTTTTGCTCTCGCCATCCGTGGTAGCTCCTTCGGCTGTAGTCTCGCCCTCTTCTTCATCCTCGGTCTGTTCGTCTTCGAAGGAGAACGATGTCTTGTTGCGCCGTCGCCAGTCGTCTTCAAGCTTTCGGGCGCCCCAGCGGCGCTGGAACTCGGTCTTGCCTGCCGATTTGGTGGTGTTGTTGTAGAAATACCATGATTTGTCGGCGTTAAACTGCATGCCGGTCGAGCCTCCCTGCTGGTCGATGGGGGAGTTCCCTTGCGGTCGGTTGGCCATGGCTTCTTCCCGCGCAGCTTCTTCCGCGGCTTCCTTTTCCTGCTTTTTCAGACGCTCTACCTGCTCATCGGCCCATTTCTGGCGGTCAGCCTCCGGTAGTCCTGCGATTGTCAGCAAAGAGTCCTGGAGCTCCACGTTGCCGGCATAGACCGCGAGCTGGTCGAGCACGTCGGAGCGGAGTTTTATCTGACGGTAGT
Source organism: Muribaculaceae bacterium (assembly GCA_029061225.1). Taxonomy (GTDB): domain Bacteria; phylum Bacteroidota; class Bacteroidia; order Bacteroidales; family Muribaculaceae; genus Lepagella. The sequence continues at coordinate 1,302 of JAIDSM010000125.1, read as the reverse complement.
CTGGATAGGACTGTGGTAGCTGTGGCACAGCTTCTGAGTAGCATGGCTGCGCCTTGGTGTATTCCCTCTCGTCGAAGTATATCCGTCCGAGCGCGAGGTTGGCCATTGCTTTGTCTACTCCGCTGCGTGTTGACTTCTCTACTGCGAGCTTGTAGTTGGCCTTAGCCTCGGCGGTGTCCTTGCGCGATAGATACAGATTGCCTATGGCATAGTAGATCTGGTCAAGATAGTCGTTGTTGCGCTGATAGCGGGTCATTGCTTTCAGTGCCGAGACCTCTTTGGATATGTCGTTGCCGCGATATACCTCGCTCTGCTTGATGCGCGCGTTGAATTTCAGGCGGTAAGGCGTGTTGAAGCCGCTTCCTGCCTTACGGAAGGCCTCATATGCCTCCGCATTGTCGCCTACCTGCCGGCACGCCTGTCCGAGCAGGAAGTAAAGTCTGTTTTTCTGGACTCCGCTGCTCGATGCGGCAGCCTGACGGAGGAATGGAAGCGCCTCGGCATAGCGCCCCGCTTTCAGGAGATATGATGCCTCGACAAGCTCGTATAGGTGACGTAGATTCTTGTTCGTCAGGTCCTTGTCCTTGATTTTGACAAGTATGTTTTCAGCTTCATAAGTCCAGTCAAGAGCCGCGTAGCTTCTCGCCTGCCATAGCTGGGCCTCGGTGACCACTTCAGGAAGCCATGTGAAATGGCGGGAGATATACATGAAGGTGGCGGCAGCTCCCATGAAGTCTCCGTTGAAATACTGGCCTTTGCCAAGCATCAGCCATGCGTTATGCAGAAAAGGGTTGAACTCGTCGCGCGCGCGGAAGGCCTTCTCCTTGGCCGAGCCCGACTTCTTCTGGGGTTTCTTCTTGATTGAATGAAGCTGGATCGCCTTCTGCATCTTTTCGATAGTGCGCTTGAAGTCGCCTTTGGGCTTGGGCAACGTCTCGTCGGCGCGGGCATCGGCAGGGTGGGTCAGGAGCATACGGGTGAAGTCGTCCTCATACCCTTCCTCCATGGTCTTCAGGGTCTCCTTGTAGTGTTCGTTGCCGTTGAAGTATACGTTATAGCGTGTGTTGAAAGCCTGCCAGTTGCGCGACATGGCAGTATTCTTCTTCGTCCCGCATGCGGTGAAAAGCATAAGCACCGCGAAGAAGACCGGTATCCCTATATGTTTAAATTCAGTACTCAACAGACAAAATTATAATTCTTAAATCCTTAACCCTTAACCCTTAACCCTTAACTCTTAACCCTTAACCCTTAACCCTTAACACTTAACCCTTAACCCTTAACTCTTAACCCTTAACCCTTAAC
>JAIDSM010000124.1 GCA_029061225.1 Muribaculaceae bacterium | reverse complement strand
ACGGGCACCTCGCAGACCGCGAATGGCAGAAGGCGGGCCTGCCGCTCATCGGCAAGGCGAAGGGTCCTGTAATCCCACTCTTCGTTCACGGAAGCAACAGCTGGGGGTTTAATAAATTGGGTCATATATGCTGGCCCGCGCGGTCTCTCCGCCTTCCTGCCGAAGTATTTAGGAAGAGGGGAAAAGAGATCCATATCTCAATCGGAGACCCGATAAGCGTCGAGGAGATAGCTGCCCACAATTCGAGTCCGGAAGAACTCGGCAGGCTTCTTCGCTCACGTACCTATGCACTCCGCTCCCTCAAATAATCTAAAACAGCATAATCTTAAGACTCAAGACTCAAGACTCAAGACTTAAGACTTAAGACTTAAGACTCAAGACTCAAGACTCAAGACTCAAGACTTAAGACTCAAGACTGAAGACTTTAATATGGAAAAATCAAGATTTCAGCGTCTAAAGGAAGAGTATCGCGGCTCTCTCAAGAGCAGTGATACCGAAGAATGGTTCGACCTCATTTTCTATCGCCCCATCGGATTCACATGGGCTGTAATTGCCCGTAAGCTTGGCGTTCACCCAAACGCTATAACCATCGCGTCCATATTTATCGGTATCGGAGCCGGCATCGCTTTCTACTACGATAATTTCTGGATCAACCTCCTTGGCATGTTCCTTCTCATATGGGCCAACTCCTATGATAGCGCCGATGGTCAGCTTGCGCGCATGACTAAGCAGTATTCCCGTCTTGGCCGCATTCTCGACGGTGTAAGCTCCGACCTCTGGTTTGTGGCTATATATATCGCCATCTGTCTGCGCGAGAACTATACCTCCGATTTCTTCATGGCGCATAAATGGATGATATGGGTTCTGGCGGTTCTTGCGGGTATCTGCCATGCCCAGCAGGCTGCTATGGCCGATATCTACCGCCAGTTTCATCTCTTCTTCCTGAAGGGTAAGGCCGGCTCGGAACTCGAGGATGCCCAGGCGCTCTGGAAGAAGTTCCACTCCATGTCATGGCGAAAGGAATTCTTCAGCAAACTTGTGATGGGCTTCTACGCCAACTACACCCGCACTCAGGAGCGTTGTACGCCGCAGATGCAGAAGCTGCGCCGTGCCCTGCGGGAGAAGTATCATTCCCATATTCCTCAGTCGTTTGCCGACAGGTTCCGTCAGTGCAGTCGTCCCTTGATGAAATATACGAATATCCTAAGCTTCAACGTCCGCAGTTGGGCCCTCTTCATCTCAATCCTTGTCTTGCAGATGCCATGGATCTACTTCGCGTTTGAAGTGACGGTGATGAATATCCTCCTCCTCTACATGGTCATCAGACACGAACGCATGTGCCGCCACCTCCGCCTCTCCCTCAACCCTTAACCCTTAACTCTTAACCCTTAACTCTTAACTCTTACCCCTTAACCCTTACCCCTTAACTCTTAACCCTTAACCCTCGACCCTTATGAAAAATTACATCTCCCCCCTCTTGATTGCCATAGCGATCATAATCCTCGGCTTCTCCCTGAAAGCCGGCATCGACAACTTCGCATTCCGCGACCGTGAAGTGACAGTAAAAGGCCTTGCCGAACGTGAGGTCACAGCCGACCTCGTCACTTGGCCTATTTCATATTCAGTAGCCGGAAACGATCTTGCCTCTCTCTATAATCAGGTGAGCGGCAATAATGATAAAATCATACGTTTTTTGACTTCCAACGGCATTTCCCGCGATGAGATTTCCGTAAATCCTCCTGATACGTACAATGCTGAGTCTAATCAGTACCGTTCCAATAGTTTCAACTATAATTACTCCATCTCCAGCACTGTGACCGTCACTACCAAGAAAGTGGATAAGGTGCGCGAGCTTCTAAATCGTCAGTCGGAGCTCCTTAAGGAGGGCATTGCATTCTCCAATTCCTACATCAACTATCAGTTCACCGGTCTCAATGCCATTAAGCCCGAGATGATAGGAGAGGCCACAAAGGCTGCTCGTGATGCTGCCGCTCAGTTTGCCGCCGACAGCGACAGCCGTGTCGGTAAGATCAAGAATGCCCATCAGGGCCAGTTCTCCATCGACGATTCCGACTCCTCGACCCCATACCTAAAGAAAGTCCGCGTAGTCACCACAATAGTCTACTACCTCGAAGACTGATTTTAATCTTTAATCTCTAATCTTTAATCTTTAGAATGCTGATTATTCCCCAAAAATACAATCCCAAACTCCTTCCCGAGACTACCGAAGTTGCTATCCAGCACATCAAGGATTCTTTCCAGCGCCATCTCTCAAAGGCGCTTAACCTCCGCCGTGTGACGGCTCCTCTTTTCGTCCTCTCCGGTACAGGTATCAACGATGACCTCAATGGTGTCGAACACCCCGTCAGCTTTCCCATCGATGCTATCGGCGGCCGACAGGCCGAGGTGGTGCACTCCCTCGCCAAATGGAAACGAATGAAACTCGGTGCTTATGACATTGCCCCAGGCTATGGCCTTTACACCGACATGAATGCCATCCGCACATTTGAGGATCTCGACAATCTCCATTCCCTCTACGTCGATCAGTGGGACTGGGAAAAGACCATTCGTGAAGAAGACAGAAATCTGGAGTATCTGAAAGACACGGTCCGAAAAATTTATTCGGCTGTCAAGAAGGTTGAGGCGGAGATTTACGAGCGTTTCCCTCACATCACGCCGTGGCTTCCTGAGGAGGTCACTTTCATACACTCCCAAGAACTCCTCGACCGCTATCCCGACCTCACAGCCAAGGAGCGTGAGAATAAGGCTGCTAAGGAATATGGCGCGGTCTTCATCATCGGTATAGGAGCTGATCTTTCCAATGGCGAACCACACGACGGCCGTGCGCCGGACTATGACGACTGGATCTCCATGAACTCCGATGGGTATAAAGGTCTCAACGGCGATCTGATCCTTTGGAATCCCATCCTCGAAAGTGGTTTTGAACTTTCGTCAATGGGTATCCGGGTTAGTCCGGAATCCCTGAAGACACAGCTTAAGTTGCGGGGATGCGAGGAGAGGGAACGTTATGATTTCCATAAGTCACTTATCGAAGGAAAGCTTCCCTATTCGATAGGCGGAGGAATAGGCCAGAGCCGCTTGTGCATGTATCTCCTTCAGAAAGCCCACATAGGTGAGGTTCAGGCCTCCATCTGGCCCGAATCGCAGATTGCCGCCTGCGCCTCCGCCGGCATCAAGCTTCTTTGATCAATTATGCATTGTGCATTAAGCAAAATGCATTACCAAATGATCGGAGTTTTCCCATGTTGGGCAAGCCATGCGTTTGCCTGCGAGAAATGCCGGCATCCGAAAAATCCCCTCGATGCCGAGAGAGGCGAGGGGTGAGGCGCAGTAAGCACGAGATGTTTCGTACGGTCTATCATGCTCCCCTTCCTGATGGCGTCCGACCCCCACAGCATGAAGACGACTCCGTCGCCATGCTCGTTGATGGCGCGCACTGCCGCGTCCGTAAACTCACTCCAGCCGAGGTTCGCGTGCGATCTCGGCTGATGCTCTCTTACGGTGAGTGTCGCATTGAGCAGAAGCACGCCTTGACGTGCCCAGCGGGTAAGGTCGCCGTCCGCCGGAATGGGCGCTCCGGTATCTGTGTTTATTTCCTTGAATATATTTCGCAGCGACGGAGGTATCTGAATTCCCGGATTCACAGAGAATGCCATTCCGTTGGCCTGTCCGGGTCCGTGATAGGGATCCTGACCGATTATAACCACCTTCGTGTCCTTGAACGCTGAATTATCGAAAGCCGAGAATATCTTGCCTGCAGGTGGATACACATGGAAGCGCGGATCCGCATATTCCTGCTTGACCGCATTGGTCAACGCCTCGAAATAAGGCTTCTCAAACTCCTCCTTCAGTTCCTTCTTCCATCCTTCCTCGATCCTCACGTCCATATCTTGGCCTTTAGTTTTAATTATTCAAGATGCCTCCAGCTGCATCGTGTTATCTTTAATCTTTAATAATTAATCTTTAATCTTTAGATCAATTGTATCACGTTAAGCTTGAAATGATCGACTGAATACAGGACTATTCCCATAAGCGTCAGCGTCACCACGATGTATTGCCACATTGTGACGGTCCTTATCATACGGGAGACCGCAGTGGGATTCCGGTGCATCATGCTGAATACCCATATCGAGGATGCAAGCAGGCAGATGCCGATGATGATTCCAATCCAGGGCGTGACGAAGTCCACGGCTGAAGGCCTTATTATTAGTATTGCAGTGACGAGGACTGCGTTACCGAGGTAGACAAAACGTGTGAAGTGTCCCCCCTTGCTCGTGACAAGAGTCTCCTTGCAGTTCATAAGGTCTTCCTCATAGCGTAGATATTGCACGGCTATATGAGCGTTGACGGCTAAGAGACCGATGATGAAGGAATATACCGCTATGGGAAGCCAGTTGTCGCTGTGCATATTTTGGATGAGGGCGGTACCGCTGACAGCTATAGGACCAAACAGGAGGAAGGTGAAGACAAGCGACCATTTGGTGCGTACCATCGGTCTCGGACCCGCAAAATAAAAGTAGAGCATCAGCAGGAGGAGGGCGAAGTACCCTACTCCAAGCCATCCGATGAAGGGATAGAGCGAAAGTCCGGCGGTGATGGTCAGGATGGCAAACCCGTTGGCCACGATTCGCAGAAGCATTACCTTCGAGGAGTTTGAAGACCGCGAATCACGGTCGCGCATGCCGCCGATGTTTTCGCCTGCTCCGAAGCACAGGTCGAGATAGCCGTGGTAGAGGTTTGCCGATGTCTGGAGAAGGAGTGCGAAGAGGAGGGTCATGAATGCAGGAAAGAGCGTTATGCCTCCCCTTATTACGGATGCAGTCAATCCTCCCATCACAGCCCCCGCGCTGATGATCAGCGAGGCCGGATGCGCGTTATATACGATGGTCTTGGTTGTACTGTTCATAAAATTCTCACTAAAGGAATAATTCTCAATTCCCAATTCTCAATTCTTAATTACCTTAAACTCCTAAGTATACGATCGCAGCCAGCGATCCCACTCCGATTATCACCCACAGAAGCACCGCCTGCACAAGCGGCTTGACTCCGACTTGCTTGATTACTTTCAGACTTAATCCCGCTCCGATGGCGAAGAGCACCGCTATCAGGCATTGCTTGGCTATGGCTACGAGTGTATCATACATAGGCCTGAGACTGTCTGTGCCCACATAAGTGTTGAAGATCATCGCTACTACGAAAAGAAGGATAAACCATGGGATGCTGACTTTGTTTTTCTTTTTTCCTTCAGCCGTCTCGGGGTTATTGTTGCGTGAGGCAAACCACATTGTGAAGAATGCCAGCGGGATGATCCATAGGGCTCTTGTGCATTTGATGAGGGTCGCGAGGTCACAGGCAGCGTTGCTGCCGGGGTAGTACATCTGGTCGAAGGCTGCTCCTGCGCCTACTACCGAGCTGGTGTCATGGATGGCGATTGCGGCCCATGTTCCGAACTGATGCTGTGTCAGTCCGAGGTAGTGTCCCATAGGGGGGAAGATGAAGAGGGCTATGGCGTTCAGTATGAATATGACTCCGAGCGATACAGCCATTTCGTTCTGGTCGGCCTTCAATACAGGCCCGACTGCGGCTATCGCGCTTCCTCCGCATATGGCTGTGCCCGACGATATGAGGTAGGATGTCTTCTCGTTGATCCGCATTACGCGTCCGAGCAATACTCCGGCTGTCATCACTATGATCACGGAGGCTACCGTGAATATCATTCCCTCCGCGCCGCTTTGAAGCGACTTCTCAAGGTTCATGCCGAAGCCAAGTCCCACTACGGAGGCCTGAAGCAGGTATTTCGAAAGCTTTTTGTTGAATTTGGGGTAAGGTATGCCGAAGATGAGGGCGAAGACAAGTCCCACGAAGAGCGCTACCGGCGCAGTGATGAATGTCGAACCGAAGATTAGCTTGAAGGGCACGAACATCAATACGAGGAGCACCCAGTAGACGTA